>NZ_DFTS01000039.1:73713-81020 GCF_002383015.1 Idiomarina sp. UBA4206 | reverse complement strand
CCCATTTCACGCATGTACATACGCACAGGGTCGGTCGTACGACCAATTTCACCGTCAACAGAAGCTAACGCCTGAGCGGCCTCTTCAGCAGCGTCTTCATCAGCAGCGCTTTCTGCCATCATCAGATCATCGGCATCGGGCGCGCTTTCAAAAACGCGGATCCCCATGTCGTTGATCATGCGAATAATGTCTTCAACCTGATCGGAATCAACAATTTCTTGCGGTAAATGGTCGTTGACTTCAGCAAATGTCAAAAACCCTTGCTCTTTGCCTTTCGCAATAAGGACCTTAAGTTGCGATTGCCGATTCTGCTGCATACAGACGTTCCACCTGTGACTGTGAATGTAGAGTATCCAAAATGACCAAACAGTATAACAGAATACTGACTTTTAAGCTAGCGTAAGACGCACCGGGATGTACTATCTTGCCTTACTTAAGTACTGAATGAGCGTCTGATATTCTTGACGTTCACCCCGGGTTAAAGCCCCTTTCTGCTCTTTCTTTAAAAGTGCGTTTGCACGCTGTTCCACATATTGGTCAATAAGATAAATAAATATATCGTTAAATTCTTGCTCAACGTTGTCTTCGTCGAGCTGATGCTGCCATAAAGCCAGCTTCTGTAAAGGCTGGTAATACTCGGTATCGCGCCACCCTTCTAAAACCTGCGCTGTCGTCATAGCTCGTTCTGCGCATTGTTTATGCAACGCTATGAGTAAATCGATACCATTGACTTGCAACTCCCGCAGTTCCTCTCTAACCGGAATTGACTGCGCTAGCTGAGGGTATTGAACCAGCAAAGCTATCGCCTTACGTAACGGAGTCATTTTAACGCTGTCTTTTGGCCGGGACTGACGCTGAGGCTTATCAAAATGACGTTCCAGTTGTGAGGTTTCACGACGAAGCTTCTCTGCCAACCGTTGCATTAAGGTATCGCGGTAGTAGTCACTCGCGACTTTCTCTATTAATGGTTTTGCAATGCTCAGCAATTGTGAGCGTCCGGCGTCAGAAGTAACATCAATATCCGCCTGTAAATGCTCAAAGAAATACTCAGTGAACGGTGTCGCTCGTTTTAATTGCTGTTCAAAAGCTTCTGCGCCATGTTCCCGCACGACAGAGTCCGGGTCTTCACCTTCCGGTAAAAACAAGAACGCCATATCCAGTCCGTCACGCAATAAGGGTAGTGCATTTTCTAATGCACGCCAGGCTGCGTCCCGACCTGCCCGGTCACCGTCATAACAGCAAACCACTCTTGGACTCGTACGGAATAAACGCTGTAATTGTTCACTTGTCGTTGCCGTTCCAAGTGATGCCACCGCATAATCAATACCAGCCTGCGACAAGGCAACAACGTCCATATAACCCTCGACAATGCAGACCTGTTCAGGCTTACGCACCGCCTGTTGCATATGCCAGTATCCGTAGAGTTCACTGCCTTTATGAAATAAGCGCGTTTCCGGCGAGTTCAGGTATTTAGGTCCGTCGCCGTCAATAATTCGTCCGCCAAAACCGACAACCCGACCGCGTCTGTCATGAATAGGAAACATGACCCGGTCACGGAAAAAGTCGTAATGCCGCCCTTTTTCATTACGATTAATGAGTTTTAACTCTAATAACTGTTGCCTTTGCGGCGCCGAACTACCGAACGTACTCAGCAAGCTGTCCCAGGCGTCCGGCGCATAGCCAATTTGAAAACGCTTTACCGTTTCACCGCTTAAACCGCGACCTTTTAGGTAATCAATAACCCGTTCAGAGTTTTCATGGTGTTTCAGCTGATGCTGAAAAAAGCGGGCTGTTTTGCTCATCAGCTCGGCATCGTCCCGCACTTGCTGTTGTTTCTTTTGAGCAAGCTCCGGGTTTTCCGCCTGTTCGCGCGGCACTTCAACCCCCATGATTCCCGCCAGCTCTTCCACTGCATCAGGAAAGTTTAAGCCGTCGAACTCCATCAGAAAATCAATGGCATTGCCATGCTGGCCACAACCAAAGCAATGGTAAAACTGCTTGTCCTGGCTAACCGTAAATGAGGGGGTCTTCTCGTTATGAAAAGGGCAACAGGCCTGATGATTTTTGCCGGCTTTTTTCAGCGGCACGCGGCTATCTACTATCTCGACAATGTCTGCTCGTTCAAGCAAATCATGAATAAAGCTTTTGGGGATCAAGCCTGCCATATTGTCTCAATATTAAAATTTTAAAAGCGTGAATTTGGAAAACAATAAAGTAGCAGAAACACGAAAGCCGCGACAATACAGTCACGGCTTTCAGCACTTTACGAAAAAGTGAACACTCAAATTGTCGTAAGTAATGTCTTAGTAAAGACGAGTACGACGAGCGTTTTCACGAGACAGTTTTTTCGCGTGACGCTTTACCGCAGCAGCTTTCTTGCGCTTACGCTCTGAAGTCGGCTTTTCGTAGTGCTCGCGACGACGGACTTCAGACAGAACACCTGCTTTTTCACAAGAGCGCTTAAAGCGACGCAAAGCTACGTCAAACGGCTCGTTTTCTTTCACTTTAACGACTGGCATTAAAAAATCACCTCGGATAAATTATCTGTTTCGGTTAAAAATTAACCACTACGGGTTCAATTGGTGCTGAATTGTACCGACTCAGAATCGCCTTGTAAAGTGTTATCCGATGCATCCCAACCAGAGTCATTATCGCTAAGCAGCTCGCGGACTGGCGTGGAATCGAGTAAGAGTGTACTGACTAAATCCTGTAAATTATTTGGTTTTTCTTTATACGCCAGTCCTAATTGCCAAAGTTGCGGGCCGACAGATTTAACGCTTCTCACCAAAAGCTCCGAAAAAACGACTGCCTGCGGGGTAGTTTTAACTTTCACTTCAGCCTTCAGCTGGTTCATTTCAGCTGCATTAACAGGGGACGTTCCGCGGTAGTTAAAAGCTATTCCCTTATCTGAAATATCAACCACCTTACCAGGCAGAGGATCGCCAAATTTATTATTCAGATTGAATTGCAGTGTCGCGTCGCAGTTTACCGCTATTCGTGGGGACGAACGTAACACTTGTACGTCAGCCTGTCTTGGATAGCTGACAAACAACAGCTTTTGTGGGTATTGTGTCATGTGAAGCACATCGACAACGCCTGTTATCTGTTCGCCATTTGGAGAGACGGTCTTTAATCCGATGGTTTTATCAGCAACCAAAAGCGGTAAAGTATCCTGCCAACAGTACTGCCGGGACAGCTCCAGAATAAGGTAGTCTGGATGTTGCTGCCCCACTAGCGTCATATTCAAACGCGTATAGCTGTCATTGTTCTTAATCTGGACTTCAACAAATTGCCTGAATCCACTGTTTGCTAAAACATCACTGTCTTCCTGCATCAGTGCTAACCCCTGCTTTATTATTTTTTTATGAAGCTCATCATAGCTTATATCTGCTACTTTTTAAGCACTGGCTCGATTATTTTTAATTGATGTCAATTGACGTCAACCCCAAAGTTAATGATGACTAGCCACTCAAAACCTGTTGTTTGATCATAGTCATAGTTAGACTGGATTTGAGCTTAACCAGTAAGGATACGAATTTGGCTGAAGCACATCCGGACAAAACATTTCCTTATCCAATACCGGCACGATACCAGTGCATAAAGTTATTGGGGCATGGTGGCAGTGGTCTGGTCTACAAAGCTTACGACCAGCGCTTAAAACGTGAGGTCGCAATTAAGTTTGCGCGCTCCCCGTCTATTGTCAGTCGCCATAGATTAGTCAATGAAGCGCGCCTTTTATCCAGCGTTAACCACCCTGCATTGTGCCGGGTGTTTGACATTGGTGAGCCTGACGTTTCCTCGTCGTCATTGTTCATGGTCTTAGAGTACATTGATGGTGAGCCCCTTAGTAAAGCTAAGGGCAGTATGTCGGCTAACGAGGCTATAAGTGTTACCAGCTCTTTAGTGGATGCGGTTTGCCGTATGCACGAAGCTGGTTACGCACACAACGACATTCATCCTCATAATATTATGATTCGCTCATCGGCGGAGGCTACCAAGGAATACCACAATAACGTTGCATTAGTTGACTTAAGCATTGCCGCTCCAAGCTCTCCACTAACCATTCAACGAGATATTTATCAGTTAAGTGCGTTGCTGCTGTTTTTGTTAACGGGAATGAAGCCCGAACCATTTTTTCAAAATTCAGTCGTACAGCGCAACCGGCTTCCATCGGGGCTGGGAGAAATTATAAAACGTGCACTTTCGCTGGAGCCGAATTCCAATTTTCGCAACTGTCGAGATTTTCAAAAGGCTCTGAACACCTGGTTCCATCGTTATAAATTGAAGCAACGTTTCTTGAAACTTGGTGCCGCCAATGCTGCCGCTCTGATTATCGTACTGGTTATGTTCGCGTTTTTGCGCGAACCAACCAATGCCTTTCTTTTTAAAAATTATTCAACCGACAAAAATCAGTATGCGCACGCAGTTGTTTTTGCACATTATTCCATACACTTAGTTAACGATGGTTATATTCAGCAGGCAACAGAGCAGGCTGAGCTAGCTTTGACGCACTTTGACGACGCTGTCAGTAATAACCCCGACAAGCTTCAATATCATGTTGAGCGCGCAAACTTCATCTTAAACTCGGAGCGTATTTTTAGTCAGGCCCAAATCACCACTATGTTACTTAACGCTGTTAATGAATTGGGTGAACCTGAACATTATGAAGATAAACCGGGAGCTTTTTATTTGAGAGCCAGAATGTATTTAGGCTTAGCCAAGCTTAATAGTGAACAGCCTCACTTGGTAAAACAGTGGGCGGACTCGGCATCGCAATCCGCTAAAGCAGCGATCAACAGTCAACCGAATGTCGATCGCTACCAAAAATTACACCGTCAAATAAGTCAGTATCAGTCCAGTGGTGGTACTGACTGATCTCTTAATCGATAGAACTCTTCTACGAACTCATCAAAGGTTCCCGCATCTAAAGCGTCACGCATGTCACTCATCACTTTTTGATAAAAGCGTAAGTTATGGATGGTGTTCAGGCGTGAGCCCAGCATCTCGTTAGTACGATCCAAATGATGCAGATACGCGCGAGAATAGTTTTTACACGTGTAGCAGTCACAGTTTTCATCTAACGGGGAGGTATCTGTGCGGTGCACAGCGTTACGAATTTTTACCACGCCCGAGCTAATAAACAAATGGCCGTTACGCGCATTACGGGTTGGCATAACACAGTCGAACATATCGATACCACGACGCACCGCTTCAACTAAGTCTTCTGGTTTACCCACACCCATTAAGTAGCGAGGTTTTTGCTCAGGCATTTGCGGCGCAGTGTGCTCTAAAATGCGCATCATGTCTTCTTTAGGCTCGCCAACCGACAAGCCACCAATAGCATAGCCATCGAACCCGATATCGGTCAGGCCTTTCAGAGAAATATCACGCAACTCTTCGTACATGCCGCCCTGAATAATGCCGAAAAGCGCGGCGTTATTGTCGCCGTGCTCCTGCTTCGAACGTTCGGCCCAACGCAGCGAAAGCTCCATTGAACTGCGGGCTTCTGCCTGCGTCGCAGGGAACGGTGTGCATTCATCAAATATCATGACAATATCGGAGCCCAGCTCACGCTGAACCTGCATAGACTTTTCAGGCGTTAAAAGAATTTTCTCACCGTTAATTGGCGAGCGGAAAGTCACGCCCTCTTCGGTAATTTTACGAAGCTCACCCAGACTAAAAACCTGAAAGCCACCTGAGTCGGTCAAAATAGGCTTGTCCCAGTTCATGAAGTCGTGCAGGTCACCGTGCTGCTGGATGATTTGTGTCCCCGGACGCAGCATTAAATGAAAGGTATTGCCCAGGCAAATTTGTGCGCCGGTTTCTTTCACTTCCTCTGGTGTCATGCCTTTTACCGTACCTAAAGTCCCAACAGGCATAAATGCCGGCGTTTCTACGGTTCCGCGTTCAAACACCATACGTCCGCGACGCGCGCGACCACTGGTTTTATCTAATTCAAATTTCATTGTCATAAGTATTCACTTCAGTGTATTAAATTTAGCGCTGTAACAGCATGGCATCGCCGTAGCTAAAGAATCGATAGCGCTCTTTAATGGCTTCATTATAAGCCTTCATAATCAAATCACGACCCGCAAATGCTGACACCAGCATAATGAGCGTGGACTCAGGTAAATGAAAGTTGGTTATCAAACTGTCGACAACTTTAAATTCATACCCCGGAAAGATAAAAATATCGGTGTCATCAAAAAACGGTTCAATGTCTTCTGACGCTGAAGCCTGAGCAGCTGACTCCAGCGAGCGAACAGAGGTAGTACCAACCGCCACCACCCGGCCGCCCGAAGCTTTAGCTTGCTTAATAGCATGACAGGTTTCGGCACTGACTTTGGCGTATTCGCTGTGCATTACATGGTCGTTAATGTCTTCAACACGCACTGGCTGAAAGGTTCCGGCGCCTACATGAAGGGTGACATAGGCAAAGTTCACGCCTTTATCCCGCAACTGCTGCAAAATTTCGTCGTCAAAGTGCAGGCCTGCGGTAGGTGCTGCAACGGCACCGGGTTCGCGGTTATAAACGGTTTGGTAGCGCTCTTTGTCAGAGCTTTCATCGGGGCGGTCGATATAAGGCGGCAATGGCATGTGCCCGTATTGTTCCAGCAGTTCCAGTACCGTTTCTTCGTGTTCAAATTTCAGTTCAAAAAGCGCATCATGCCGGGCCAGCATAGTGACTTTTACGTGGCCTTCTAACAGTAGCTCAGCACCTGCCTTTGGCGCACGATTAGCGCGAACATGAGCCAGTACACGATGGTCGTCCAGCAAACGTTCAACTAACACCTCTACTTTACCGCCAGAGACTTTTTCACCCAGTAACCGGGCCGGAATAACCCGAGTATCGTTAAACACCAGTAAATCACCCGCGTTTAACTCATCAACGATATTCCTGAACTGTTTGTGAGCAATGCTGTTTTCATTCGCATTCACCGACAATAGCCGGCTTGCACTGCGCTGCTCCTGCGGATAGCGGGCTATAAGTTCATCGGGTAGTTCGAATGAAAAGTCACTGACTTTTAAAGAAGAATGATTGGTATCTGACATGTCCGTGCTGCAATTGCGAGATGTAATGAAGCGCGGATTTTACTGGAAAGTGGACAGCCTGTCACTGTTACAGGCTGTCCGTTTATCGCAAGCTTAAGCTACACCGAAAATTGCTTTCAGAATGTAGAAGAAGATGATGGACATAATGGCACCTGCCGGCAAGGTAACAACCCATGAAATAACGATGTTGCGAACAACACCAAGATTCAGGGCCGCGATACCACGCGCCATACCAACACCCAATACTGCACCAA
>NZ_DFTS01000039.1:72807-73587 GCF_002383015.1 Idiomarina sp. UBA4206 | reverse complement strand
CAGCGTTTGTGTGGTTGATATCGGCAACCCGGTACCTGACGCCAGAACCACGGTTGAAGCAGCGGCAAGTTCCGCCGCAAAACCGCGACTTGGGGTTAAATGCGTAATGCCATTACCAATGGTGGCAATAACGCGTTTACCCAACATAGCAAGACCAGCCACAATACCTACAGCGCCTAAAGGTAATACCCACCAGGCTAATGTCGCTTTACTGCCAATATCACCACCGCTGGTAACCACGCTCACTACAGCGGCCAGTGGTCCGATAGCGTTAGCAACGTCGTTTGAACCGTGGGCAAAAGCCATAGCACAGGCGGTTACCACCATTAATATCGCAAAGACTTTTTCCACATTGGTGTAGTGCATGTCTTTGTCGTCTGAAGGGTTAAACTTAAGACGACCAATGGCCATTTTGCCAATAGCAAAGACCAATACAGCAATACCCAGAGCCCATAAATAACCTTCAATGCTACCAAGGTTCAGTCCTACGTGCTTAAGGCCTTTTTTAATGGTAACCAGCGACAGTACGAAGCCGGCTAATCCCATATAGTAAGGCACATAGCGCTTAGCCATTGCTAAAGGATTAGAGCGGTCAAAAATGAGCTTTTGTGCACTCATAAATATGAGATAGGCAATAAACCCGGATATGGCGGGGGTGACAACCCAGCTTCCAACGACACCTCCGACTTTCATCCACTGAACCGACTCCATACTAACGCCAACGGCAGAGAAGCCAACAATGGCACCAATAATGGAGTGCGTGGTTGATACCGGCCAGCC
>NZ_DFTS01000039.1:63274-72737 GCF_002383015.1 Idiomarina sp. UBA4206 | reverse complement strand
CGTGGTTGATACCGGCCAGCCAAGGTAAGAAGCTATCAGCAACCAAAATCCGGCGGCTAATAGCGCTGAGATCATACCAAATACAAGTAGTTCGGGTTGATCAACGAAGTAGCCCGAGTCAATAATGCCTTTGCGGATGGTTGAAGTGACTTCTCCACCTGCCAGGTAAGCACCGGCAAACTCAAAAACCATAGCAATAAGAATTGCCTGTTTTATTGTTAGCGCCTTGGAACCAACCGACGTACCCATGGCATTTGCGACGTCATTTGCGCCAATACCCCAGGCCATGAAGAAACCAAAAACCGCTGCCATCCCGATAAGCAGGAGGCTGTAGCTAGAAATAATATCCATAAATCAGACTCCGCTTAAACGCGTGCTAGCATCAGTTCGAAACGTGCACCGACTCGCTCGGCCAAGTCAGCCAAGTCGCCCACCCAATCCAGAATACGATATAAGAACATCACATCTACCGGGTTCATTTCGAGCTCAATTCCACGCAAGTCCTGACGTAGTTTAATTTGAAGTTGATCAGTATCGGCTTCAATTGCGTCAAGCTCGGCAATGAAGTTGTCGACAAGATCACGTTCGCGGCCTTTAAAGCCCGTCTCCAGCAAGTCGTCAAATTCACCAATGGTTTCACGAGCCTTGTCTGTAGCATCCAGGCAACGACTTAAATACGCATCAAAGTCTTTAACTAATGACTCAGGAATGCTCAATTCACGTCCCGTAACCAGACCGGAGATGTCTTTGGCTTTATTAGCAATTTTGTCCTGCTGTGAAACAAGCTCAAGTAAGTCAGCTCGTTCTACAGGCATAAATAAGCCACTAGGAAGGTTCAGGCGGATTTTACGCTTCATGTCATCCGCGGTGGATTCGTGTTTTACGATGGTTGCGCGAGCGACTTCTGCACTCTGCCAGTCCTTTGAATAAACCGCTTTAAAGAAATCTTTCAACGCATAGGCGCAGCGGTGCACTTCATCCATGTGCTCAATCATCGGTTTGATTGGCGACTTCGCAAATACGCCAAGAAATGAGTTCACTGACATAACATTATCCGATTTTTTTCAGCCGATGTTAGCTGCGGCGAATGTTAGCGAAATCTAAAGATAAAAGGAACCGTAAGATTTAATTAATTACTCATGAATTGAACGCCCGTTCTATTTCGGTTCTTTGAGTATCAACTTGAACCTCTACTTGCCTTAATAGCTGGTAAGCATTATCCATTTCATCCACCAAAAACTTTAACTGACTTGAAAATCCGTCTACCTTTTCTGTTTGTTGCTCTGCTAGCCTGAAAGATTTTTTCGCTTCTTCTGTCGAAGCCTCAGCCTGAGCAGACACCGCATTTGACGTTTTCACTAAATGCTCCACGAATTGTTGCTGAGATGCACTGGCCTCAGCAATTTCCCGATAGCCATCTTCAATCGACAACGACGCTTCAGTTAATTGAATTAAAGAGTCCTTTATTCCCCCAAGTGAGGACTGAGTTTTTTGCGCTAATTGCCTAACTTCATCAGCAACCACAGCAAAGCCACGGCCTTGTTCTCCCGCTCTGGCAGCTTCAATAGCTGCATTCAATGCCAGTAAGTTAGTCTGGTCAGCTATACTCGAAATAATTGATAGCGCGTCTTTAACCTCTTTGACCGAAATATCGAGCTCCGCAGCCGACTGCTCTGCAGCTTTTATTGCCTTTTCATTACGTTCTGAGGCATCTCTTAACTTAAGAGTATGCTGACGGCTCAGCTTCATTGAGTCTTGCGTATCCAGCGCATTCTTTTCCAGCGTGTTGGTACAC
The DNA here is from genome assembly GCF_002383015.1 of Idiomarina sp. UBA4206. NCBI lineage: Bacteria > Pseudomonadati > Pseudomonadota > Gammaproteobacteria > Alteromonadales > Idiomarinaceae > Idiomarina > Idiomarina sp. UBA4206. The sequence goes on along the minus strand of NZ_DFTS01000039.1, from coordinate 70,942 downwards.
TGATTTAATTCTTCGGTTAACTTGCTTAGCTCGGCTATCCCATCGATAGTCGTGGACGCTGAGGTCTGTGTACTGGCAGATGACTGAACAATTTGCTGTAACTCCTGTATGACTAGCTTTAGTGCTTCATTGACTACCGTCATTTGCTCAGATTTTTCTTCATCGCGACGTTGGGTCTGCTTCAGTATGCCGTTAAAAAATTGCGCAATCTCAGCCATCTCAGTATCGCGATCAGCATTGGGCAAATAATTAAGCTCTTGCTTGACCAGCAAAGTTTCCATCGCATCACGCAAGCTTCTTAAAGGCGTCAGAACCATACGTTTTAATAACACAAAATTCAGTACTGAAAATACTAATAGCACAGCGACTAATGCCATGAGCAGCAGTTTTATCTGCATCAAGTTAGCTTGCTGGTGCTGTAAAAGCTCTTGTTCTACTTCTACTGCTAAGGATTGAATATTGGCGATATCATCCGATATTGAAGCAAAAGCTTTCCGGCGTGATTGAATCAGCTCTAACGTTGAAGACAGCTCCTGCGGGTAACGCTTAATCAAGCTATTCATTTCCGCGACGATCTTCGGACCCAACTCTTTCGCCTCCCTTGCCACCAGCATCATTGACTGGTCGGGAAGTTCTTCTTTTACACCCAGTTTGGGTAGCTGTTGCAATCGCCCTATTTCTTTTTGTATGGCATTAAGTACCTGGTTAAGCGTCTGCTCTTCCGCCTCACCGCTCGATAAACGTTCCCGTGTATGCACCAGGTCAGCAATTAATAACACTAAGTCACTGCCGATACTTTGGTAACGTTCTGCAGCTGCCGCATTATTGCTACTGCCTTTTTGTACGTAATCAAATAAGCGTGATAACTCGTTAAATAATGACCGCTCTGCATTAACTAACAAGGCAGACTCCTGACCAGACAATTTGCCTATGGCTCGGTAATCTTCAGAAATTCGACTTCGGATTATATCCAGTTGCTCCTGCATAACCGAAATAGATGCTAAATCCAGTGTGTCGAGCTGAGCATTAACCTCATTAACTGATGTCTCTGCCTCATTCAATAAAAGCGCATTGCCAGATTGCAAATAACCACTGAGCTCAGTTACCACCTCAACCATTAACTTTTCTTTTATAGATGAATAAACATTCTGTTGCTGTTCAAATTGCTGTAACTGATTACTAGCCCAAATCAGCACTGACAAAAATAAGAGCGACAGACCTAGCAAAGAAAAGGAAGAGACACGACTAAAAGTTGAAACGCGCATAAACCAGCCCAGTTGAGGATACTGCGTCAGTTTAAGACGGTTTTATGACAGCTTAATGAAAAAAAGCCGCGCTTCATTATGAAGTGCGGCCTTTAAATAACAGCTAAAAACTTTAGAAAGAGTAAACTAAAGTCACAGCGGTTTCTGTATCCAGTTTTTCGATGCTTTCATCAGCAACCTGAGAGTTGTGATTTGCACCAACCGAAAACTTCATAGCCAGAGAGCTATTAATGTTAGCAGATACAGAGAGTTCAGCTTTGCTCTTGGTATTGTCTTCACCAATCTCCGATGACAACAATGCGTTAAAGCGCGAGTTTTCACTGATTTTCCAGTTCAAACCGCCAGCCAGACGCAAAATCATAGAGCCATCAGACTCCACTGGTGGTTCACCTTCAACCTGAACCGGTTTGGTTCGTGAATAACCAGGACCAATTTCATAGTCGGCATAGATGTCTTCGTCGTAGCGATAGCGAGCACCGTAACCGGTTGCTACGGTTGCCTGATATTCAAAGCCACTAAATTCATCTTCTTCATAAGAACCGAAAACAAACAGCGAGTCGCGGCTATCAGGATCAAACTTGTAGTTACTCTGAGCGGATACGAACATCCGGTCTGCAGTTTCTACACTCTCACCAGTTTCCTGATCTTCCTGTTCGGCGGTGTAATAATCAAAGACACCTTTATGGCGCCAATTTTGAATATCGCGCGATGCATTAAATTTACCTTTCAGGCTTTCTGTTTCGGTATTACCAGAAGTGTAAAGCAAGCCAAACTCTGCACTCGCCTCCCACTCTTCAACCGTTTCTGTATCAATGTCATCAGCATCGTCAAACATAAATGTTTGAGCACTCGCTACAACAGGTAAAAACAAACTAGCGAATAATAAAGAAAATCGCACACTAACCTCGTTATTTGTGTCTTTTATAAAGTACTTCGTTACTTAACAATGGCGTCTAATTCGCCATTTTCATAGCGCTGAAACATTGATTCTAAGTTAATTGGCTTAATTTTACTCGCCATACCAGCACAACCAAAGGCTTCATAGCGTGCACGGCAAATATCTTCCATTGCCGTTGTCGCTGCCGCAAAGAATTTACGCGGATCAAAGTTTGACGGGTTTTCAGCCAAGTGCCGGCGAATAGCACCAGTTGAAGCCAGGCGTAAATCGGTATCAATGTTTACTTTGCGAACACCGTGCTTAATACCTTCCTGAATTTGCTCTACCGGCACACCGTAAGTTTCCGGAATTTCGCCACCAAATTCATTAATAATTTTCAGCCACTCTTGCGGTACAGATGATGAACCATGCATAACCAAGTGTGTACCCGGAATGCGACGATGAATCTCTTTAATGCGATCAATGGCCAAAATATCACCAGTTGGTGGACGAGTGAATTTGTAGGCACCATGTGACGTACCACAAGCAATAGCTAGTGCATCCACATTTGTAGCTTTAACAAATTCAGCCGCTTCTTCAGGGTCTGTCAGCAGTTGTTCATGCGACAGCTTGCCTTCAGCGCCAACACCATCTTCTTCACCCGCTTCACCAGTTTCCAGTGAACCAAGACAACCCAGCTCACCTTCAACAGAAACGCCACAGGCGTGCGCCATTTCAACAGTTTGCTTGGTAACTTTTACGTTGTAGTCGTACTCGGCTGGTGTTTTTCCGTCTTCCAGCAAAGAACCGTCCATCATCACAGAGCTAAAGCCCAGTTGAATAGAACGCTGACATACCGCCGGAGAGGTACCATGGTCCTGATGCACAACCACAGGAATATGCGGCCATTCTTCAACAGCGGCCTGAATTAAGTGGCGCAGGAAAGGAGCACCGGCGTATTTACGAGCGCCAGCAGAAGCCTGCACGATAACCGGGCTGTCGGTTGCATCAGCAGCCTGCATAATTGCACGCATCTGCTCGAGGTTATTGACGTTAAACGCCGGGACACCGTAGTCATGCTCTGCAGCATGGTCAAGTAACTGTCGTAATGACACCAGGGCCATAAAAATACTCCTTATTTAAAACTTATGTTCAGGCGTCTTTAGCCCGTTCTTGTAAAATCGCAACGGCTGGTAATGTTTTACCTTCCAGGAATTCCAGGAACGCTCCGCCACCTGTTGAAATATAGCTTATCTTATCAGCGATAGCGTATTGATCAATTGCCGCCAGGGTGTCGCCACCGCCTGCAATTGAAAACGCATCACTTTGTGCAATGGCTTCGGCGATGGTTTTTGTACCATGCCCAAACTGCTCAAATTCAAAAACACCCACTGGCCCGTTCCAGACTATGGTGCCTGCATTTTTCAGCATAGCGGCTAGCTGCTGTGCTGTTTCCGGGCCAATATCAAAAATCATGTCGTCATCTGCAACGGCGTTAACGGCTTTCGTTTCAGCTGTTGCTTCTGCGCTGAATTCCTTACCTGTCACCACATCAACGGGTAATGGAATGTCACCGCCTTTGGCTTTCGCCTGCGCCATTAAACGGGTAGCTTCGTCGGTTAAATCGGCTTCGTATAATGACTTACCAACCTTATGGCCTGCAGCTGCAACAAAAGTGTTCGCAATACCGCCGCCCACAATTAACTGGTCAACAACGCCGGACAATGACTCCAGTACCGTGAGTTTGGTCGAAACCTTTGAACCACCAACAATGGCCACTAATGGCCGCTTAGGGTTTTCCAGTGCTTTGCCTAAAGCTTCTAGCTCACCAGCCAGCAGAGGTCCGGCACAGGCAACTGGCGCATATTTAGCGACACCATGAGTGGATGCTTGAGCCCGGTGCGCGGTGCCAAAAGCATCCATCACATAAACATCACACAAGCCGGCTAATTTTTTGGCAAGCTCGTCGTCGTTTTTCTTTTCGCCCACATTAAAGCGAACGTTTTCAAAAACTACCAGCTCCCCGGCACTAACTTCAACACCATCCAGGTAGTCTTTACACAGGCGGACAGGGCAATCCAGTGCCTCTTTTAGGTAATCAACAACCGGCTGCATAGAGAACTGCTCGTCATACTCACCTTCGGTCGGGCGACCAAGGTGAGACATCACCATAACTTTAGCGCCAGCCTTTAACGCTTGTTGAATACTTGGCATTGCTGCTTTTAAACGCGCATCGGAGGTAACTTTGCCATTTTTTACCGGAACGTTTAAATCTTCCCGGATAAGTACGCGTTTATTACTTAAATCCAAATCAGTCATAGCAATGACAGACATGCGGTATCCTCTCTAAACTTAGTGTTCTATTTGTTCAGCCATCGTCTTTGCTGTATCCAGCAAACGATTAGCGAAGCCCCACTCGTTATCACACCAACACAACAACTTAACCAGCCGCTTGTGGCTGACCCGGGTTTGCGTGCCATCGACAATCGAAGAATGTGGATCATGGTTAAAATCTATTGAAACTAAAGGTTCTTCAGTATAGTCCAGTATACCCGCCAGTTGATGCTCACTTTGCTCACGCAGCACATGGTTTATCTGCTCGATTGTGGCATCATTGTTTAACGTAACACTTAAGTCCATGGCGGTGACGTTTGTGGTAGGCACTCGCACCGCAATAGCCTCAAAACGCCCTTCTAAATGCGGCAGTATACGTTCAATGCCTCGCGCCAGCCGCGTATCCACCGGAATAATAGAACGCCCGGCGGCACGGGTACGCCTTAAATCAGGGTGGTAGGCATCAATAACCTGTTGGTCGTGCATCGCTGAATGAATGGTGGTAATGGCGCCTGAATCAATACCAAAAGTGTCATCCAGCACTTTTATCACCGGCACAATACAATTCGTTGTGCAGGAGCCGTTAGACACGACTTTATGCTCGGCCGTTAACTCTTTTTCATTCACCCCATAAATTGCAGTGAAATCAACATCCGGTTTGCCGGGATGAGAGTACAGTACTCGCTTCACCCCTTGCTGCAGGTAAAGCTGGCCGTCAGCCTGGCTGCCAAATACCCCGGTACAATCAACCACAAAGTCAACGTCATTAGCGCGCCAGTCAACAGCTTCAATCTCGGTTTGATGCGTTAAAGCAATGGCGTCACCAGCGACTGTTAAAGTGTCACCAGAGTGCGTCACTTTTTCTCCAAACCGGCCGTGGCTTGAGTCGTATTTCAGTAAATGAGCTATTGCTTCCGACGCTGCAGGTTCATTAATTAGAACCACCTGCACGCTGTCGCGATAGCCATTTTCATACAAAGCACGCAAAAAGCTGCGGCCAATTCGGCCAAAACCATTAATTGCAATACGAGCCGGTTTGCTCATTTACGCTCCCAGCAAACGTTTAGCGGCAGCCACAGTATTTTCTGCGGTAATACCAAAGTGTTTGTATAAGTCGCCGGCCGGAGCAGATTCACCAAAGGTGGTCATGCCGACGATTTCGCCGTTGAGGCCAATGTACTTGTACCAGAAGTCCGCAATACCGGCTTCAATTGCAACGCGACGAGTAACCTTTGATGGCAACACAGACTCTTTGTACTCAGAATCCTGAATATCAAACACGTTGGTCGATGGCATAGAAACAACACGTACCTTATGGCCTTGTTCTGAAAGTTGCTCATAAGCTTCAACCGCTAAATCAACTTCAGAGCCAGTAGCAATTAAGATGACTTCGGGCTCACCGTCGCAGTCTTTCAGCACATAACCACCACGGGCAATATTAGTGAGCTGATCTTCATTGCGCTCCTGCTGTTGCATGCCCTGACGGCTGAAAACCAGCGCAGTCGGAGTTTTACTGCTTTGTATTGCCGCACCCCAGGCAACGGCGGTTTCAACCGGGTCACACGGGCGCCAGCACTGCAAATTAGGGGTTTGTCGTAAATTAGCCAGCTGCTCTACCGCCTGGTGAGTCGGCCCGTCTTCACCCAAACCAATAGAGTCGTGGGTATAAACAAAGATGCTGGGCTGTTTCATAAGCGCTGACATACGCACAGCATTGCGGGCGTACTCCATAAACATCAGGAAGGTTGCGCCATAGGCTTTAAACCCGCCATGCAGGGTTACGCCGTTCATAATGGCAGACATACCAAACTCACGAACGCCATAAAACACGTAGTTGCCACTGGCGTCATCCGCCGTAATGCCTTTTGCGTCCTTCCATAAGGTTAGATTGGAGCCGGCCAGGTCAGCCGAGCCACCTAACAGTTCAGGTAATTTAGGACCAAACTCATTCAGTACATTCAAAGACGCCTTGCGCGTAGCTATAGCTTCTGGGCTACTTTGCAGTTGCTTAGCATAGTTGTGCACTGTGTTTTCGAAGTTTTCCGGAAGCTCTCCATTCAAACGGCGCTTCAGTTCTTTTGCCAGTTGCGGGTGTTCCTGTTCATAAGCCACCCAGCGTTTGTTCCACGAAGACTCAACCGCTGCGCCTTTATCGACCGCAGACCATTTTTGGTAAACATCAGCCGGCACTTCAAAGGCTTCGTGTGGCCAGTTCAACTGTTTGCGCGCTGCTGCAATCTCGTCATCGCCCAAAGGTGCACCGTGGCAGCTTTCAGAGCCTTGTTTGTTCGGTGCGCCATAGCCAATCACCGTTTTGCAAATGATCAGAGTCGGTTTATCTTCGTTAGCACGGGCTTCATCAATAGCCCGGGTGATGGCTGCTGAGTCGTGTCCGTCGACTTTATTGACTACGTGCCAGCCATAAGACTCAAAGCGCTTCGCAGTATCGTCGGTAAACCAGCCTTCAACTTCGCCATCAATGGAAATGCCGTTATCATCGTAAAACGCGATGAGCTTACCTAAGCCTAAGGTGCCCGCCAGCGAACAAGCTTCGTGAGAGATGCCTTCCATTAAACAGCCATCACCCAGGAAAGTGTAGGTGTGGTGGTCAACAATTTCGTGGTTTTCACGATTAAACTGCGCGGCTAATACTTTCTCGGCCAGTGCCATACCTACCGCATTTGCAAGCCCTTGCCCCAACGGGCCGGTGGTAGTTTCCACACCAGGGGTATAACCATATTCAGGGTGACCCGGGGTTTTTGAGTCTAACTGACGGAATTGCTTTAAATCATCAATACTCAGGTCATAACCTGAGAGGTGTAACAGCGAGTAGATCAGCATTGAGCCGTGCCCGTTTGATAAAACAAAGCGGTCGCGGTCAGCCCAGCCCGGGTTATTAGGGTTATGTTTCAGGTAGTCACGCCATAACACTTCGGCGATATCTGCCATACCCATGGGCGCTCCCGGGTGGCCGGACTTAGCTTTTTGAACTGCATCCATACTAAGCGCGCGGATAGCATTGGCGAGATATTGACGATCTGACATGAAAAACCCCCTGGAAGATGAAGAGCAACTTGCGATGCGCGTATTCTCCACATTTCAGGGGGTACAAGCAAATTTATAGGCAAAATTTTGTTTAAATATCAGCCTGTAAATCGGCGGCTTTGTCCGTTTGCTCCCACGGCAGGTTAT
>NZ_DFTS01000039.1:62352-63143 GCF_002383015.1 Idiomarina sp. UBA4206 | reverse complement strand
TAGCCGCTGTCTGCTTATAAATTGGGCGCTCCAGGTCAAGCATTTTGATTAATCCGTAAGGACGTAAGTCAAAATGACGGCGCACCAGCGCAATTAACTGCTCTTCTGAGTGCTTAGACGTTCCGAAGGTATCAATGCTAATAGAGGTTGGTTCAGCAACACCAATAGCGTAAGAAATTTGCAGTTCGCAACGCTCTGCTAAACCGGCTGCAACCAGGTTCTTAGCAACATAACGCGCCGCATAAGCCGCACTACGGTCAACTTTTGACGGGTCTTTACCTGAGAAAGCACCGCCACCGTGACGCGCCATACCGCCATAGGTGTCGACGATGATCTTACGACCCGTCAAACCGCAGTCGCCCATAGGCCCACCAACAACGAAACGTCCGGTTGGGTTAATATGGAATTGCGTATCTTTGGAAATCCACTGCTCCGGCAATACCGGTTTAATGATTTCTTCCATAACCGCTTCGCGCAGCGTTTCCTGAGTAATATCTTCTCTGTGTTGAGTTGACAGAACCACGGTATCAATAGCGACCGGCTTACCGTTCTCGTAAACGAAGGTTAACTGGCTTTTGGCGTCAGGACGTAGCCAGTCCAGGGTGCCATTGTTACGCACTTCCGACTGACGCTGCATAACGCGGTGCGCATAAGTAATTGGCGCAGGCATTAAAACAGAGGTTTCATTAGAAGCATAGCCGAACATGAGGCCCTGATCACCAGCGCCCTGCTCTTCGGGATGAGCGCGATCAACACCCTGGTTGATATCGCCACTTTGTTTACCAATGGCG
>NZ_DFTS01000039.1:61063-62214 GCF_002383015.1 Idiomarina sp. UBA4206 | reverse complement strand
ATGTCGGTAACCGATATCTTTGACGGTCTCGCGGGCCAGGTCTTCAACATCCACCCAGGCATTTGTTGAGATTTCGCCGCCAACCAGCACCATACCGGTTTTTACATAGGTTTCACAGGCAACACGGGCTTTCGGGTCTTTTGCTAAAATTGCGTCTAAAACCGCATCGGATATCTGGTCGGCAATTTTGTCCGGATGCCCTTCGGACACTGACTCTGAGGTAAACAGGTGACGTGACATATGCCCACTATTCCTTTATTTTGATGAAATCACTCAATACTGGTTGCATAATGTAACCGATCACTCTGTTTTTTTCTACTTCTGGACGTCTAAAAGTCCGAATAAGGCTGACGACATGCGAGTACCGCGGATTTATCACCCCGCCTCTATAAATTTACAAACTGAAACCGAACTGAGCTCGGATGCATTCCAGCACCTGATCAAAGTATTGCGCTTGAACGTAGGTGATAACATTGCTTTATTTAACGGTGACGGACAAGACTACGAGGCGACCATAACCTCGGTTCAAAAAAAGTCTGCGTATTTTCTTGCAACCGGCAGCAAGGTAAATGATTCAGAGTCGCCTGTCAGCGTGCATCTTGCTCAGGTCATTTCACGCGGTGACCGCATGGATTTTGTTCTGCAAAAGTCAGTCGAGCTGGGCGTTACCGAAATTACGCCTCTGTTCAGTGAACGTTGCGGCGTTAAACTCAGTGGCGACAGGCTGGAGAAAAAGCAGCAGCAGTGGCAAAAAATTGTGCGCTCAGCTTGTGAACAATGTGGTCGCAGTGTAATTCCTGAAGTTAAACCAGCTCAGCAATTCAGCGACTTTATTGAAAGCACATTTGCCGGGCTTCGTCTGACTTTAGACCCCACTGCGACAAAACCGCTTTCATCGTTTCAACACGCCGAAAAGGGGATACAATTGCTCATTGGGCCCGAAGGTGGGTTTACTGACGAAGAAGTCAGTGCTGCTGAACAGCAAGGGTTTAATCCAATGCGTTTGGGTCCTCGCGTGTTACGAACAGAAACCGCCGCGCTATCGGCGCTTACCACCGTGCAATATCAGTTTGGCGACTTAGGTTAAAGGAGTTTACATGAAAAAATTAGCTATGGTGATGGACCCAATCGCCGCTGTAAAAACCGAAACC
>NZ_DFTS01000039.1:56100-61001 GCF_002383015.1 Idiomarina sp. UBA4206 | reverse complement strand
TGTAAAAACCGAAAAAGACACCAGTTTCCGCTTACTGCTGGAAGCGCAGGCTCGCGGCTATCAATGTTTTTATCTGGAAATGGGCGACTTAGTTATTGATAACGGTCAACCAATGGCCTTTGCTCGGGAAGTTCGTGTTCAGGATCAAAAAAGCGACTTTTACAGTTTAAGTGACAGCCAGTACCGCCCGCTTGAAGATTTTGATGTCATTATGATGCGCAAAGATCCGCCCTTTGACAGCGAGTTCTTATACGCGACACAAATGCTGGAACTGGCCGAGCAGCGCGGTAGCCTGGTTGTGAATAAACCGCAGAGCCTGCGCGACTGCAATGAGAAACTCTTTACCTCCTGGTTTGCCGACTCCATTGCCGACACATTGGTCAGTTCCCGGGCTGACGTGATTAAAGCGTTCCATAAAAAACACGGTGATGTGATTTTAAAACCGCTGGATGGCATGGGCGGTGCTTCGATATTTAAAGTAGGGGCAGACGGCAGTAACCTCGGCGTTATTATTGAAACCCTGACCGAAAAAGGTCAGCGCTACGCTATGGTGCAAAAGTACCTGCCTGAAATTAAAGACGGCGACAAACGTATTCTGATCATAAATGGCGAACCTGTACCTTACTCTTTAGCGCGAATTCCCAGCGCCGGAGAAACTCGCGGAAACCTTGCCGCCGGGGGCAGCGGACGGGCTCAACCTTTATCCGACAGTGACTGGGCTCTGGCTCGTAAGGTCGCACCTGAACTGAAAAAACGAGGGCTCATTATCGTTGGGCTGGACGTGATTGGCGACCGCATTACCGAAATTAATGTCACCAGCCCAACCTGTATGCGTGAAATTGAAAACGCCTACGACATCAATATTGCAGAAATGGTCTTTCAGGCAATTGAAGAGAAGCTGAATTGAATTTCTATGAGACGCCCCCATATCCTTGTTAGAGATTATCGTTAAGGAGTCGGTGAATCGATGAACAATTTGCAGAATCACTTTTTGATAGCAACACCTATGCTGAACGATCCGATGTTTAAACGGACCGTGACTTACATCTGTGAGCATAATGAAGAAGGTGCGATGGGGCTGGTAATTAATCAGCCTGCAGATTTAAGCGTTACCTCGCTGCTGGATAAACTGGAAATTGTTTACCCGGAAAATAACCAGCACTTGCAGGGTAATGTCTACCAGGGTGGTCCTGTGGGTCGTGAACGGGGCTTTGTGATTCACCCGCCTCAGGATAACTGGCGTGCCAGTCAGAAGCTGAGCGATGACATCATGGTGACCACCTCTCGGGATATTCTGGAAGCCTTAGGTTCATCAGCGGCCCCGCCTCAGTTTTTACTGACCCTGGGTTACGCAGGCTGGGAAGCCGGGCAGTTAGAGGAAGAACTGGGTGAGAATTCCTGGTTAGCGATTCCGGCAGACCCTGAGCTGTTATTTAATACACCAGCAAGTGAGCGCTGGCAAAAAGCCACAGAGCAGCTTGGTTTTGATGTGTGGCAACTGGGACCGGATGTCGGCCACGCATGAGTACAGTTATTGGCTTTGACTTTGGTACCAAAAGCATTGGTGTTGCGGTTGGTCAAACCGTTACCGCAACAGCTTCGCCATTAACCGCGCTAAAAGCAAAGGAAGGTATACCCGACTGGCAGCTTATTGAAAAGCTGTTTGCCGAATGGCAACCAGAGCAACTGGTCGTTGGCCTGCCTCTGAATATGGACGGCACCGAACAACCCTTGACGCAGCGGGCCAAAAAGTTTGGTAACCGACTTCATGGGCGTTTCGGCTTACCTGTCACTTTTCAGGACGAAAGACTGACTTCAACCGCCGCACGCGAAAGCCTGTTTGCCGAAGGCGGCTTTCGAAAATTGGAAAAAGGACTTGTCGACAGTCAAGCGGCGTTAATAATTGTTGAAGATTTTCTGAACGGTTATTTGCCAAAAACCGATAATTCGTTATAGTGTCGTCAGTAATAAGTTGACACGACAGGAGCTGGCTTTGTTTGGTAATGAAGAACCCTATTCAGTAACGGGTAATACCATTCTACTGAAAGACGAAAATAAGAAACTGCTTTTAATTACTGGTCCTCGTTACCAAAACATACTGGTTTCGCGAGGTTCAGTTGAATTTACAGACTTACCTGCTGAGCGTCGCCCAGGCTTAAGGCTTGTTTCCCTGCAAGAAGTCTTTAAGAAAGAAAAGACTTATTTTTTCGTTCGCGCCGGCGGCATTGAGTATCAAGTAGACCTTAAATTCGAAGACAGCCCTATTACTGAAATGAAGTTTTAAGGGGCAACAGGAGTAATCAGAGTGACACATAAAATCTGTGCTGTTATCTGGTTACTCTTTACTCTTCCTCTAACAGCAAATGGCCAAAACTTTTTTAACCTTAACGAAACCCAAGACGGCCAGTTAACCTTTTCTTATCAATGGCGTGACTTTAACGACAGTCAGCAATCCTTTGACTTCCAGGTCGATAAAAGAGAGTTCCTGCAACCTTTAAAGCGTTATCGGGGATTTAATCTCGAGCGCAGTCAACGCGAGCTTACTCACCAGTTGAATCGCTACATCCGGCAGCAACAATGGCAGGGTATTCAGGCTCGCCTTACACCCCGTCAACAGTCAGTAGAGCTGGTCACCGCCAATAGCAGAACTCAGGAAAAACAAGCACAGCTGACTGAATACAAAAGGCTTTTACGCGAATACTACAATGAACGCTGGAATGATTATTTAGAAGCCAACTTTTATCGTCAGCTCACTCTGCCTCCGGGTGAACAGGGCATTATTCCCGACCACCCCGCTATTGCCAGCGAAATGACGGCTGTATTACGCCCGTTAATACAAGCTATTGGAGAGCAGTTAGGTAACAACACACAGCGCAATTACATCAATTACATCGCCAGCTTTATTCAGCAGATCCCTTATAACGACTTGAGCAGTAAGCTTGATAGCCGTGGAGATGGCTTCGTACCCCCTAACCAGCTGCTCTACTATAATCAGGGCGACTGCGACAGCAAAGTCACGTTAATGAGCTCGGTAATTAAAGAAATTATTGAGACCCCAAAAATGGCAATCATTTACCTGCCCAACCATGCGGTTTTCGGTATATCTATTAGTAGCAGAAGCGATGACATTAGCGTGAAACACAATGGCGTGAATTACATACTAGTAGATGTTACTGGCCCGGCGGCAATGCCTCTGGGCCAGGTTGGAGGAGAAACCGAGTTTCAGGTCAACACTGAGCAATACACGGTTGTGCCCATTAACTGATTAAAGATGCTCTTCTGCGAACTTAGCTAACGGACTGCGCACCACCCCATTCAAGTTAACTGTTGCACTACCGGGGTAGTCTTTAAAGCGCTCAACAATATAAGTTAAACCTGAAGTCACAGCCGTTAAGTAATAACTGTCAATTTGTGCCAAATTACCCGATACCACCAGCTTAGTATTTTCACCACAACGCGTTATTAGGGTTTTCAACTGAGACGCCGTTAAGTTCTGCGCTTCATCCAGAATGACTATAGCGTTCTGTATGCTGCGTCCGCGCATAAAGTTGAGTGACTTAAACTGAATATTGGCTTTTTTCATAATATAGTTCAGGCTCGACTCCATACTCTCATCGTGTTTATGCAAAGCCTCCAGGGAATCTGTTATTGCCGATAACCAGGGCGCCATTTTTTCCTCTTCGGTGCCCGGCAAATAGCCAATTGACTCGGCAATTTCCGGGGTATTGCGGGTCACGATAACTTTCTCATAAATTCCCTGCTCTACCACCATTTGCAAGGCCGCTGACAAAGCCAGGAAAGTCTTACCACTGCCAGCAGGACCAGTCAGAATGACCATATCCATGCTGGTATCAAGCAATGCATGCAACGCCATGGCCTGATAGATGTTCTTAGGGTGAACACCCCAGGCGCCGTAAGACATCATGCGTTCGACGCTCAAGTCCATTAAAGTAACGGTTTCGTTGTCGTACTCCTCTACCCGGGCAGCAAAGCTGTCTGTTGAGTCAATAATGTATTCATTGGCAAAAATTTGCGGCAGCAAGTCCCGGCTTACGGTGTGATACGCATCGCGGCCTTCCTGTTGAGTTTTCACTTCACCTACCTGCGACCAGAAGTCCCCTTCAAATTTATAGAAGCCTTTGGTCAGCAATCGAATGTCATCAATAAGCTGGTCGGTACGATAATCTTCAACAAATTTCATGCCCGCGCCTTTGGCTTTCAGACGCATATTGATGTCTTTGGTTACCAGCACCACACCCGCGGGGGCTCGCTCGCGCTGAATTTCCAGAGCGGCCTGAATAATCCGGTGGTCATTTTCCGCTAACGAAAGTACCGACTCGGTTTGCTCAAGCTGATAATCCGGGAAAATAGCCAAGGTTCCGTTCGCGGTATGCTCACCATGCATTCTGCTTAAGGGCACTCCAGCAACAATTTCCTCTGGTGTTGCTTCTTTTAACACTTCTTCTAAAGAGCGAATAGCCACCCGGGCTTCCCGGCTGACGTCCTTATTCCGATCTTTGATTTTGTCGAGTTCCTCCAGAACCACCATGGGAATAATAACGTTGTGTTCATCGAAATTGAGGAAGGCTAGCGGGTCGTGCAGAAGAATATTGGTATCCAGGATAAAGAACTTGCCGGTGTGTTTAGTCATTAGCGCATACCTTTGCTGTGATTATTCTTTTCTTACAGCTTAGCCTAAAATTCATGACATAACGGTTACAGAAATAAATTTTTCCTCGGAATTGGTGACTGAATTAAGTACCATTGCGGCCTTAGAAAATGGCATGCGGGAGTGTGTAGTGAGCGAGTTTAGAGTTGGACAACGTTACCTCAGTGAAACTGAAACCGAATTAGGGCTGGGTATGATAACTCAGGCCGAAGGTCGTCACTTAACCGTTGAT
>NZ_DFTS01000039.1:53176-56068 GCF_002383015.1 Idiomarina sp. UBA4206 | reverse complement strand
TAACCGTGATGTTCCCTGCCACCGGTGAAGTGCGACTGTACTCTGCTCAGGATGCGCCTCTGGCTCGATATCAGTTGCAAGTTCAACAGCAAGGTAAGCACGCCGACGGCTGGAGCTTTACTATTCAGGAGCTGACTGAGTCGCAGGGTATTGTGACTTACCACGGACTGCGTGATGACAACCAGGAGTCAGTTGTTGTTCCTGAAACTCAACTCTCGCATCAAGTTGACAGTAATCCGGCATTAACTCGTTTGCTTGCTGGTCAGGCCGACCGACTCGATATGTATCAATTGCGCTGTGAGGCTGGTGAACATTTGGCGCATCACCAGGCAAGCGAGGTGGCCGGCTTATTAGGCGTTCGTACCCATTTGCTGCCGCATCAGCTGTATATTGCTAAGACGGTCGCTGATCGCTATCACCCACGCGTGCTTTTGGCCGACGAAGTGGGCTTAGGAAAAACCATTGAAGCCGGCATGATCATTAAACGCCGATTGACCACCGGCCGCTCGCAGCGCGCACTCATTGTTGTGCCTGAGTCTCTTATGCACCAATGGTTAGTGGAGCTACGTCGCCGCTTTGCACTGAACTTTACCCTGTTTGATGATGAACGTTGTGAGCAAGCGGAAGCCGACAGTGAAAATCCTTTTCTGACCGAACAACACATTATTATCAGTAGTCGGTTTATGCATGAGTCACGCTGGAATGAGGCCTTACTCGATGCGGAATTTGATCTGCTGATTATTGATGAAGCCCACCATCTGCAACCGGATGCTCCTGAATTCAGCGCCGTAAAAGACCTTTGCGAAGCTGTGCCCAGTTTGCTGCTGCTAACGGCAACACCAGAACAAGAAGGTGCTGAGGGACATTTCCAGCGATTACAGTTGCTGGACCCGGACAGGTTCTCCGATTTCGCCAGTTTTCAGCAAGAACAGGCGCACTACAAAGAGTTAGCAGAACAAGCTGAGTCAGTGACTGACTCGGCCGAACTTGATGACTTGCTCGATAAACACGGCACAGGGCGCGTTATGTTTCGTAACCGTCGGGCCGATATCGGCGGCTTCCCTGAGCGTCATTTTCATCCGGTAGAACTGGATGAGTGCGAACCCGATGAAGACATGCCCTGGTGGATGGAAGATCCGCGTATTGACTGGTTATTGGAGCACATTAAGCAAAACCGCTCAGAAAAAGCGCTGCTAATCTGTAAAACTGCGGAGCAAGTGCTGGATTTGTCTGAAGCTCTGCGCGTACTCGCAGGTGTGCACGCGGCCACCTTTCATGAAGGAATGACGCTGACCGAACGAGACCGTTCTGCCGCATTTTTTGCGAGCGAAGAAGATGGCAGCCCTATCCTACTGTGCTCAGAAATTGGCAGTGAAGGCCGCAATTTTCAGTTCGTGCATCAACTGATCTTATTCGACTTACCAGCCAACCCCGACTTGCTGGAACAGCGTATTGGTCGTTTAGACCGTATTGGCCAGCAGCAGGACATTGATATTTACCTGCCTTATTGTAGAGGCTCTGCCGAAGCTATATTGCTGCCATGGTACGAGCAGGGAATGAATGCCTTCACTCAGTGTAATGCGATAGGCCGTAAACTGTACGACGCTTTCGGCGCTGAAATTGAGCAGGCTATTACTGAACAGCAGCCTTTAAGTTCTGAACTATTAGAGCAGACAAAAGAGCTGCACAAAACCTGGCTGGAGCACAACAGGGAAGGTCAGGACAAGCTGCAGGCACTCAATGCTTGTCGCCCGGAAACCGCAGAAAAAATCATAGAGCAAATTCATAGCGACAGCGATACCGATACGCTCGCCGATTTCATGATTGCCTTCTTTGACCGTTTTGGTGTTAATAACGAAGTTCTGGATGAGGAACGCTGGTTTATTCGCCCGGGAGAACACATGCGTGTTGGCAGTCTGCCTGGTTTGCCTGACGACGGTATTACCATAACCTTTGACAGGGTTACCGCGCTGAACTTTGAAGATACCGACTTTCTGAGCTGGGATCACCCGATGGTACAAGCGGCGCTCGAGTTGCTGACTGCTGATGACTTTGGCAGTACTTGTGTGGCCGAGTTAAAAAACCCGGCAATTCCGGCTGGCAGCTGGTTCCTTGAATTAGACTTTGCCAGCATAGTTCCTGCGCCTAAAGCCGCGGCCCTACAGGAGTTTTGCCCACTGCAAAGCCTGCGGCTTCTGTTTAATGGTCAGGGTCAGGAGCTCTCTGCCAAAGTATCGCGCGAGCTACTGGATCAGCAGTCTAACTTCATTGATAAGAAAACCGCCCGTCAGGTATTGCGCCAGCTAAGAGATGCAGCGCAAAAGCTTATCCAGTCAGGCCAACAACAAGCACGCAAATGGCAGCAAGAGCAACTGGAGCAGGTAAGACAAGAGGCTACAGCTGCACTGCAACATGAACGCCAACGACTGCTCGACTTGCAGAAGAAAAACCCGTCGGTACGCAGCAGTGAAATAGAAGCTATAAACTGGCGCGAAGAGCAGATTACAGCGGCACTGGAAAGTCCGCAGTTGTCGCTACAGGCTGTTCGCATTTTGGTGAACAACCATTAATGACGCTGCTTCACTATGAGCCACCAACAACGCCATTTCTTCAAGTTATTTATGAAGACGCTCAGTTGTTGGTGGTTGATAAACCCAGCGGACTATTGAGTGTTCCGGGCAAGCGGCCAGAGCATAAAGATTCCACTTATACTCGAGTGCAGCGGGTACACCCGGAAATTAGAGTGGTTCATCGGTTGGATATGGCCACCTCCGGTATCTTGTTACTGGCAAAAACCAAAGCTGCACAAAGCCACCTGAACAAACAATTTCAGGACCGCACAACCCACAAAAAATACATTGCCAAGGTATGGGGGGAACTACCTGCTTCACA
>NZ_DFTS01000039.1:50220-53114 GCF_002383015.1 Idiomarina sp. UBA4206 | reverse complement strand
AACTACCTGCTTCACAGGGCGAAGTTGAACTCCCGCTTTCCTGCGACTGGCCGAATCGCCCGCGCCAGCATATGGATTTTTTCACCGGCAAACCAAGTACGACCTTCTACCGGGTGAGTGAATTTGACGGCAAGTGTAGTCGTGTTGAACTGACCCCATACACTGGCCGCTCGCACCAGCTTAGAGTTCATATGCAGGCCATTGGCTGCCCGATATTAGGCGATAAATTCTATGCGCACAGTGAGGCGTTTTCTGCCGCTGAACGCTTATTGCTGCACGCTGAGAACCTTTGCGTAACACACCCACAAACTGAACAACCTATAGCCTTTCATAGCCCGGTTCCGTTTTAACACTTTGCACTCAAGCTGACGCCGCTGTGGCCGATATAAGCTGCATGAAGCGTTATTCATTATTGCTACTCGCGGCACTGTGTATCAGTCCCGCAGTCAGCCAGGACGACTTACAACGTTATTTACCGCAAGACCAGCTACACTGGTTGTCCGGTAATGACGACCAACGCTATTTGGTTTTAAAGAAAGAATACCTACAGGCTTTTGAGCGCGGTCAAATCGTACTTATACCCGACTGGCACTATCATCCTTTGCAGTCTTTTTATATTCGCCCGGTGTATGAAAACGCACCGGACTTTGGCTGGACCACCTGGGCGCTCACTCCGCCGGAAAATGATATACGCACGGACAATCTGCAGACCCCCGCCAGTGCCACACACTTTCCTGAAGCAGCTGATGAAGAGGTCTTCGAGCCTCTGGTTGGCGCCTTGCAACAACGCATGACACTGCTTCTGGACGAGACCTTAAGCCGGCCGGGCTTCTCAGTGTGGGTGGTTGAAGGTATTACAGCGGATATTACTTTGCGACTGTTAGAAAGTGATCCGTCGATAATGCCGGATGCTATCGTCCTGATTAATGCTTATGTTCCGCAATTTCAGTATAACCGCGCTCTTGCCGACCGTATTAGTCAGTCACAACTGCCGGTTCTGGATATTCGCAGTGCTGAGAGTAATCAATGGATAAGCAAGCACTGGCAACTGCGCAAAAAGCTGGCGAGTAAATATCAGCACCCGGCTTACCGGCAGCGACAACTTATCAACTCCGGGAATGCCGGGCAGCGTGAGTTAATCTCAACCATAAAAGGCTGGCTTGAGTTTCACGGCTTTTAGCAGCAATCTTTTAACGAATATCCCGCTTTTCTTTGATTTTTTCATAAGCCGCCTGAATATCCTGCGCCCGTTGCTGAGCCTGCTTCATGACTTCTTCAGGTAAGCCTTTCGATGCCAGCTTGTCCGGATGATGTCGGGCCATAAGTTTACGATAAGCCTTTTTAATTTCAGCGTTACTGTTCTGGGCGGTCACCCCAAGCACTTCATAGGCGTTGTTAATTTCATCCTGACTGGTGGTTTTACGCTGTT
The DNA here is from genome assembly GCF_002383015.1 of Idiomarina sp. UBA4206. NCBI lineage: Bacteria > Pseudomonadati > Pseudomonadota > Gammaproteobacteria > Alteromonadales > Idiomarinaceae > Idiomarina > Idiomarina sp. UBA4206. The sequence continues at coordinate 51,685 of NZ_DFTS01000039.1, read as the reverse complement.
GTTGATGCTGCTGACGGCGATGCTGATGAAAACGAAAAGCCGCTTTTTCCATCATTAACCATTGGTCTAACTGAAAGCGCGTAAAGCCCAGAGACTTAGCAACGTTAACCAGCACTTCATGCTCCGACTTTTCCAGAATTCCGTCATTCAATGCCAGACCAATTAACTGCTCCATGAAAAGCTGCAAGACATCCCGGTTGCCGTAGAAGGACGCACTAAAATCTTTCATGACCTGCTGCTAAGGAAATGTCGGTTCTTTACCTTCTCTGAACGCAACCTGCGCTTCACGGGTTGCATCAGAACTTAAGTTCAGGCGCCGCATAAGCTCCTGCGCCTGCGCAATGTCACTGGTTGTTACTTTTCCTTTTGCCTTGGCAACATGACCCATTACAGCAAACAAGGTGTAAATGAAGTTGGCATCCCCGGCAGCCTTCTCTGCACCGTATAAAAAGCGTCCCCAGGCGCCTTTTTGGGAAAAGTCCTGAGCCATTCCCCGATCAAACCAATGGCCAATCAGAACGCCTAAAATAGCGCCCGGCCATTTCATAAATGCAAAACCTGCCAAGGCTCCTACTACTTTTCCCCAAACCATGTTATTTCTCCAACTGCTGGTTAAGTTGATGCAGCCGCTCAGGGGTCCCTACGTCGGTCCAATGCCCATCCCAATAGCTTGCTGCTAACCTGCTTTGATTTATTGCCCGGTCAAAGAAGGTTTTAAGTGGCTGCTTGCCCTGAGGGTATGGTTCCAGCAGCTCTTTTCGGTATAAGCCAATACCGGAAAACGTCTTGCGCTCACTTCCGTCATTAACCAACAGGCCATTTTCTAAAGCAAAGTCGCCCTCAGGATGATGAGCAGGATTTTTAACCATGATCAAATGCGCCAACTGTTCCTTTTCCAGTTGAGTCGGCAGGTCACGGTAGTCCCAGTCGGTCCATATATCTCCGTTAATGACCCAGAAAGGTTCGTCACCTAATAAGGGCAAGGCTTTAATAATGCCACCAGCAGTTTCCAGCCCACCTTCCGGTTCTGCGGAAAAAGAAACCTGTAACCCCCACCGACTGCCGTCACCAACAAAGTTCTCAATTTGCTCACCGTGCCAGGCATGATTAATAACAACCTCATTCACGCCAGCCTGCGCCAGCTTTTCTAAGTGATAAGCCAACAACGGTTTACCCGCTATGGGTAGTAAAGGTTTAGGCTGATTATCGGTTAACGGCCGCATGCGACTGCCTCGGCCAGCGGCTAAGATCATTGCTCTCACTTTGCTTCCTTCCAGGCCGGTATGACACGTTTTTCCAGCCATTGGTTATAATCTGACAACTGTGAATAGTTAGCGCTTACTCGCTGTAAATAACCTAAAGTTCTGGGCACGTCTTGCAAGTAGCCCGGCTTGTGGTCACGATGAGCCAGGCGGGCGAAGATACCAGCGGCCTTAGTATGACGCTGTAAGCCCATCCAGTCGAA
>NZ_DFTS01000039.1:49430-50132 GCF_002383015.1 Idiomarina sp. UBA4206 | reverse complement strand
CTGCCATTGTTCAGGCTCGATCTGAGCTGCCAAATGGTTTGACTGAACGAGCCTTTGCCGCAAGCCCTCACCCAGTTCAGCCACCCATTCATCGGGCCACTCAATATAGCAGTCTCGTAACAGCGATACCGCATCGTAGGTGACCGGTCCCAGCACCGCATCCTGAAAATCAATAACCCCAATGCTGTCGTCATCCAACAGCATTAAATTACGTGAGTGGTAATCTCTGTGCACCCCAACCTGAGGCTGTTCCAGTGCATTATCAATAAGTTGCTGGCTGAATTGCTGCCAAATTTCCTGGTCTTCATTATTCCAGTTAAGGTTTAAGTGAGTCTGGAGCAGCCAGTCTTTAAACAACGACAACTCGCGTTTGAGCAAAGCCGTGTCGAACGCAGGCAATTCACCTAACTCGGTACTGCGTACTGACATAATATTCGGCAAAGCAGCTAAAGCTTGCTGGTAATACTGCCGGGCATTACGAGGGTGTAGCTTACTGAGCAACAAAATCTGGCCGAAATCTGACTGCAACATAAAACCTTGCTCGGTATCGGCTGCGATAATTTCAGGCACAGTAACGCCAGCATCAGCGTACGCTTGTGCAACCGCCAAAAAAGGTTCCATAGGTTCCTTTTCCGGTGGACAGTCAACCGCTATCAGGCTTTCTTTTCCGTTAGTTGCCCGAAAATAACGACGGAAACTGGC
>NZ_DFTS01000039.1:48749-49306 GCF_002383015.1 Idiomarina sp. UBA4206 | reverse complement strand
AAATAACGACGGAAACTGGCATCGCCGGATACAACCTCTAAAGTCGGCTGGGGAACCCCGGTCTGGGCTTCGCACCAAGCCTGCAGAGCCACTTCTCGTTTGTCTTCCAAATTATCCTCCACCAAATTTTGTCGCAAAGCCTTAAAACTAGCAGTGTACCAAATAGCGAAACAAACAAAATTGCTTTATTATACCCTCGCGCTGCAAAACAGAATAAATGCATTTAATAACAACGAACGGAAGATTCAATTGCTGCTAAGGTTTATTACTCCGCTGATGCTACTGTCGTTTACTGGCGATGCGCTAGCGGCTTTACAAAATCAAAACGTGCAACAAGGCATGGCTTGTGAGGCTTCCCGGCCCGCAGAAAATGTAATTGGTTCAGTGCAACTGCAGCAAACTGAAGCAGGCACTATTGGCGTTGAATCGCGCAGCGCCGAAATTTTTGCAGATGAGAAGGCGTACTTTACCGGTAACGTTATTATTCACCGTGATGGGCAATGGCTATCCACATCAAAAGCGACAGTCGACCAGCAAAAAGGAGAAATTATTGCCTA
>NZ_DFTS01000039.1:36231-48683 GCF_002383015.1 Idiomarina sp. UBA4206 | reverse complement strand
CTACCTTAACGTCACAGGCGATTCTTTATTTCTCGACCTGAATGAAGACAGAGCAGAGCTTTATAATAGCGATTATCGTCTGCAGGATCATAATGCCCGGGGTCATGCTGAACGTCTGTCTTTATCTCGACAAGAGGTGCTATTGCAGGACTCAAGCTTTACCACTTGCCCCGGAGATTCACCAGCCTGGCAATTACGCGCGCAGCGTATTCAAATTAATGAAACCAGTGATTTCGGGGAAGCCTGGCATGCCCGTTTCGAGCTATTCGACGTGCCCATTCTTTATTTGCCTTACTTTAACTTTCCTATAAGTGACGCGAGAAAGACCGGGCTGCTTTACCCTACTTTTGACTCATCATCTAACAGTGGCTTTGAAGTAGAAATCCCTTATTACTTTAATATTGCACCCAATATGGATGCCACTATAGCGCCAGTCTATATGTCCGAACGCGGCACTATGTTGAAAAGCGAGTATCGCTATCTATTTGGGCAAAATGCCGGACAATTCAATTTAGAGTATTTAGGTAATGACGATACCCGCATCGAAAATAAAAAGCGTTACCTTTGGCATGTTCAGCATGCAGCGCAGATTAATCCGGACCTAAGCTTTTACCTGGATGCCACCGAAATTAGCGACGACAATTATTTAAACGACTTTGGCAGTGACTTCGCTGGCAGAGCCGATACTCATTTATACCGTGTCGCACAGCTGGACTACGATAACGATAACTGGACCGCCCAACTGCGGACTGAAGACTATGAGCTGATAGGTGATTACCGAAGCCCCTACCGGACACTTCCGCAATTGAGCGTGGACTATAGCGCAAAGACTCTTCATGGTTTCAGTGCAGGTATTTATAACGAACTGACTTATTTTCAGAATCAGGACCAATCACGCGAATACGCTACCCGCGCCCATATTGAACCGAGCCTAAGATATCGTTATGAAAAGCCGGCCTTCGATACCGAAGCGGAGCTGTCTTATCTTTATACACGCTACTGGCAGGAAAGTCCGGACAGTGCAATTGCGGAAAGTGTCACACGGACGTTGCCAAGAGCGCGGGTCAGAGCTCGTATGCACCTGGAAAGGTCTGTTGAAATTGGCAATGATCAATACCGTCAAACGTTATCGCCGCAAATTCAATACCTTTACGTGCCCTATGAAAACCAACAAGACATCGGTATTTACGACACTTCGCTGTTACAAGACGACTACCATGGTCTATTCCGTAGCCGTCGGTTTTCAGGTCTGGATCGTATAGCAGAGGCCAACCAAATAACTTACGGAATCAGTAGCAGCTTATTCACTCAGAATGAACGTGAAATGCTACGCGCCAGTCTTGGTCAAATATACAACATTGAAGACAGTCGCACGCAGCTATTCGCCGCTAATGAAGAAACCACGACTTCCAGTAACAGTGAGTGGGTGGCTGACATAAACTGGGCGGTTGATGAAAACTGGTCGTTGCGCAGCTCAATTCAGTACGATACGGAACTTAACAGCACCCGTAAGAGTCAGACCGCGATAGAGTTTCGCAAAGACGATTCGAACCTGGTACAAGTGAGTCACCGCACAGCAACCAATATTTTGAATAACGATATAGAGCAGGTTGGAACACAAGCAGTTTGGTCGGCTAGTTCACGTTGGCAAGTAGCTGCAAATGTCTTTTACGATCTCACACATGACCGTTTAAATGATGCTATGGTGGGCGTCCAATACAGCAGTTGTTGCTGGGCATTACGAGTTAGTGCTTACCGACGTATAAACCGTGATCTCGAGCCAGCATTTAGTGCGAACCAGATAAACGGCGACACACAGTTTGACAACGGCATTAGTATACAATTTATTATCAGTGGATTAGCTTCTGATAACAGTGGTCTAATTAACATGCTTGAGAAAAGTACGTACGGCTACCGCCGTCCTTTTTATCTCAGTAACTAGTGGTAGGTATAATGAAAAAAATTGCAATGTTTTGTTCAGCAGCAGTGCTGATAGCATCGTCCCTTTTGCTGAATAATAGCGTTCAGGCTCAACAGATTCTGGATCGTGTCGTCGTTATTGTTGACGAAGGCGTGGTTCTGCAAAGCCAAATTGATCATCTGGTTCGGCAAGTAAAAAACAGTCAAAACTTTAATAATGGTAATGCCCCTTCCGATGAGGTTTTGGAAACTCAGGCAATTGAACGCTTAATATTACAGGAAATTCAGCTTCAGATGGCTGACCGCATGGGCATAGAAGTCGATGACGGTCAACTTGAGCAAGCCATTAGCGACATCGCCAACAATCAAAACATCACTGTTGCTGAGCTGCGCGAAGAGATGGTCAATAATGGCATGACCTGGGCTTCGTACCGGGAAAATGTCCGTAATGAAATTGTTATTCAGCAAGTTCAAAGATCTGCCGTGCGACAACGAGTTGCAATTACGCCTCAGGAAATAAATAACCTGGTAAAACTCATTGATAATAATCAGGAAGTTCAGGAAGAATACCGCTTGGCTCAAATATTAATCGCCGCGGATTCCGATGCTTCGCAAGCTGAACTTGAAAAAGCCAAAGAACGTGCTGATGCCGTTTTAAGCCTTCTTGAAAAAGGGCGGGACTTTTCTGACCTGGCGGTACGTTCTTCATCAGGCTCTGCTGCTTTAGAAGGTGGTGATATGGGCTGGATGACAGCGAACAGTATGCCGACACTATTTGCTGAAGCCGTCGACGGAAAACCCGTTGGTGAAGTTGTTGGTCCTATTCGTAGCGGTATTGGCTTTCACATTCTAAAAGTTCAGGACAAACGTGGCGAACAAACGGTAGAAGTCCAGGAAGTCAAAGCTCGACATATTTTAGTAAAACCATCAGTTATCTTGTCGGACAATAAAGCGAAAGAAATGCTCAACAACTATCGTGAGCAAATTGCCAATGGCGAAAAAACTTTTGCCGAACTTGCCCGAGAGCACTCAGCGGATCCAGGCTCAGCTTCACGCGGCGGTGATTTAGGCTGGGCACGCCCTGACAAATATGCACCAGAATTCAAGCAAAAAGTTGAAACCATTGAAGCAAACACCATAAGCGAGCCTTTCCGTACTCAGTTTGGCTGGCACATCGTGGAAGTTACTGAACGCAGAACTCAGGACGCCACTGAAGAAAGTAAACAAGAACGAGCTTATCAAATGCTTTTCAGTCGGAAGTTCCGCGAAGAGTTAGATAACTGGCTACAGGAAAAACGTGATCAGGCCTATGTCAGAAGAGTTGCCGAGTGAGTCTACCGACACTAGTTTTTACACCGGGTGAGCCGGCAGGTATAGGCCCGGATCTGATTATAAAAATTGCACAGCAGCCCTGGCCGGCTGCTGTGATTGTCTGTGCCGACAAAAACTTATTAAAACAGCGCGCTGAGCAACTCAACCTGCCCATTACTTTGCATCGCTATCGTAAAGGTGAGGACGTGCCAGAACACCAGCCTGGCCATTTATGGGTTGAGCACATCCCTGTATGCGAAGAAGTCACTGCCGGTCAGCTATCTGTATCTAACGGTCATTACGTAGTCGACTGTTTAAAGCGAGCCTCCGATGGCAACCTTGCAGGCGAGTTCGATGCAATCGTCACAGGTCCGGTGCATAAAGGCGTGATTAACCAGGCAGGCGTTGCTTTCTCGGGACACACAGAGTTTTTAGCCCACGAAGCCAACTGCAATGATGTTGTGATGATGCTGGCCACCGAAGGCTTACGCGTTGCTTTGGTAACGACTCATATCCCTTTAGCCTATGTTGCAAAAGCAGTGACCAAAGAGCGCCTGACCAACATTTTAACGATTCTGCATAACGACCTGAGCAAGAAATTTGGTGAGTCCTACCCCAAAATTCTGGTTTGTGGTTTAAACCCTCATGCCGGAGAGTCCGGACACTTGGGCCGTGAAGAGATTGAGACTATATCTCCAGTCATAGAGCATCTGAAGCAACAGGGTATGAACCTACATGGCCCCTACCCGGCGGACACTATCTTTCAGCCCAAATACCTGGAAGACGCCAGTGCAGTAGTTGCTATGTATCATGACCAGGGGCTCCCCGTGCTAAAATATAAGGGCTTCGGTCAAGCGGTAAATATCACTCTGGGTCTACCTTATATACGAACCTCTGTGGACCACGGTACAGCCCTTGAACTGGCTGGAACAGGTAAAATAAATGACGGTAGTTGTCGACTGGCAATGAAAACCGCTATCGATATGGCAAGAGCAGCGTACTATGAGTAAAAACCAAAATGGGAGTAAACACTCAGGCGGGAGCAAAACCCATCTGGGGCACCGTGCACGGAAGCGGTTTGGTCAGAACTTTCTGAACGATGAGCACATTATTGAACAGATAGTTGATGCCATTAACCCTCAAGCTGGTGAAAACCTCATTGAAATTGGTCCGGGGCTAGCAGCGTTAACCGAACCCACAGTGGATCGCGCCGGCCATCTGAAGGTCATTGAAATTGACCGAGACCTGGTTGAGCGTCTTCAGCACCACCCTTTTTTAAGTGCGAAACTGGAAGTAATACAGGGAGATGCATTAAGCATCGACTTTAGCCAGTTTGCAGAGAAAGCGCAGGCAAGAGTATTCGGTAATTTACCTTACAATATTTCGACACCTTTGATTTTCCACCTGCTAAAATTTGCAGAGCACATACAGGACATGCACTTTATGCTGCAAAAAGAGGTGGTGAATCGCCTGGCCGCAGAACCCGGCTCAAAAAGCTATGGTCGAATCAGTGTCGGCGTGCAACAAGCCTGCAGAGTAACGCCTGTAGTTTCGGTGCCGCCGTCAGCCTTTACGCCGCCGCCTAAAGTTGAGTCTTCCGTCGTTCGTTTAGAGCCATACAAAGAAAGCCCCCACCCGGTGAAAGACAAAGCTCAGCTACACAGCTTATGTTTGACAGCATTCAATCAACGCCGTAAAACAATACGTAACAACTTAAAACAGCTGGTTCCTGCAGAGCAACTCGAAGCGCTTGGCATTAACCCTGGCGCCAGACCAGAGACCTTATCGGTAGATGACTACTGCAGAATATCGGACTGGCTCACAGAACAAGCGGAAAAGAATGACAGTCAGTAAAATTGAAATTGATGTAAAAACGCAATATTTAGCGGCGCAGTCGAACCCTGATGCCAGCCAGTACGTGTTTTCTTATACGATAACCATAACCAATGAATCCAGTCAGTTGGTACAATTGCTTGCCCGTGAATGGCGAATTACTGATGCAGACAGTAAAATAACCCGGGTAGCTGGTGACGGTGTTGTCGGTCAACAACCGAAGCTTGAGGCAGGAGAGTCTTTTAGCTATACGAGCGGTACGGTCCTGGCAACACCTATTGGTACTATGGAAGGTCATTATTTGATGATAGATGCCCAGGGCGAGCAGTTTAAAACACCGATTCCCTCATTCCGGTTGGCTATTCCTAATATTATTCATTAACTATGAGCCATTACATTGTTGGAGATATTCAAGGCTGCTTCCGCGAACTTGAAGCTCTGCTAACCAAAGTCAGTTTTAACCCAGAAAACGATACTCTATGGTGCGTTGGGGATATTGTTGCGCGCGGTCCGGACTCTCGTGATGCACTCAGGTTCTTCTATCAAAACAGCCGTTCAGTGCATACTGTATTGGGCAACCACGACTTAAACTTAATGGCCGTATTACTCGGCTACCGCAAGCCAAACCCGAAGGATAAACTCGACACCTTACTTGCTGATAGCGAACGTTTCCGTTGGCTAGACTGGCTGCGTCAGCAGCCCTTGCTGCAGCAGCTAAAAAGTCATGAAACGGTTATAGCCCATGCAGGAATTTACCCTTGGTGGAAGCTGGAAGAAGCAGCTCAATACGCTAACGAAGTCGAAAATGTTCTTGTCAGCACTCAATTTGAGAGCTTCATGCGCGAACTATTTGGCAACACTCCTGAAAAATGGGACTCAAGTCTGCAAGAATTCGACCGATACCGTTTTATAGTGAACGCATTTACCAGAATGCGTTACTGCAGCCCGGATGGTGAACTCGAATTTTCTAAAAAAGATAATCCGTATCAAAGTTCATCGCAGGATTCGTTTAAGCCGTGGTTTAACTTTTGGCCTGAATCCGATAATCGCGTAATATTTGGACACTGGGCTGCGTTAATGGGTGAGACCCGACGTCAAGATGTAATAGCGCTCGATACTGGCTGTGTCTGGGGTCAGCATATGACGTTATATAACGTTGAAAGTAAGACATTCTTTCATCAACCGGCTTTGTCCGGGAAGTGATAATAATCATGCAGTGCTGAGGAAAGTTTCATGAAAATTACTGTTGCCATGCGAGTCATTGGTGGTTTTGCCATCATTACATTGCTGTTACTCATCATTAGCTTAAGCTCGTTGTTTAATATCAACAGCATTGGCTCATCGGTTGATAATCTCAACGACCAGGCCGTGCCCGCGCTCAATGAAGTAGCTGCCGTCAAAGTGGATATTCTTGAATTGGGCAGCGTGCAATTAGAAACTTTCTATGATGAAAAAGTTGGCGAGGTCGATGCTCACAGAAAAGAATTTGAAGCATCCCGTAGTTCGCTTTTTTCTTCGTTAAACGAACTCAACCGATTAATTCAGGGCGCCGGTCAAGGCGACAGAATTGATGCTATTGAAAAGGACTCTCAGAAGTATGTCGACTTAATCGACCGCTTATTCAATCAGCAACGCGAATACCTGGAACTTCAAACCACAACAGCTTCTCAGTTGGATGAAATTGCATTCAATATCGATGACGCTGCTATAATGCTGCTAGACACCATGGATATGTCTAACAACGAAGTTATTTCACGCGAAGCCAGTAATGTTGAGTCCTCGCTGTCGAGCCTTATCACCTTGATGTACGACTTAAACAAAGCCAACAAACTAGACAGTGCCGAAGTTATTCGTAGTGAAATTGATATTAATATTGACAGTATCCGCCCCCGCTTAGAAGTTTTAGAGAACGAGGCAACCGGCAGAACTGAGACAATGGTTAGTGACGCTATCACGACCGTTCGTAATGCCATCGACAGTCTGCAGGGTAATGGTTCCTATCCCGCAAATGTCATTCGCCGTCAACAACTTCGCGTAGACGCGGAAAACTCACTGAATAGTTCACAAACCCAGTTGAACAAGTTAATGACAGAAACTGATGAGTTGCAGAATGCGGTTCGTGGCATTGCTGAAGACACACGAGTTTCTGTGACAGATTCAATTTCAACCAGCAGCTGGATAAACAGCATTATTACGGTTGTTTCAATTGCACTGGCCATTTTAATTTCCTGGTATACCGTACGCAGTATCAGTCAGCCATTGTCTCGTGTTAACCATATGCTGAATATTATGGCCGACGGTAACCTGACTGAGCGAGTCGACTACAACGCTCAGGATGAGTTTGGTGAACTGGCATCAAACACTAACAAGCTGACCGGCAATTTGCGTAAACTTATTGAAGGTATCGCTAACCGCGCGACTCAATTAGCGACAGCGGCGGAAGAGTCCTCCAATGTCTCTGACGAAACAACGAACGCGATTGATGAGCAGCGCCGTCAAATAGAGCAAGTGGCAACAGCCACCCAAGAAATGAATAATACAGCGAGTGAAATGGCTGATGGCGCTGATCAGGCTCTTCAGGAAATTCAGCACTCCGATGACGAAGCCAAGCGCGTACGGGAAATTTCAGATAAAAACCGTACCACTATCGAAGGCCTGGCTCGCGAAATTCAGAGTGCCTCCGAGGTTATCGATCAGTTATCAGAGAACAGCAAAAACATTGGCGGTATTTTAGATGTTATTCGCGGTATTGCGGATCAGACCAACTTGCTTGCCCTGAACGCTGCTATTGAGGCTGCTCGGGCTGGTGAACAAGGTCGTGGCTTCGCTGTTGTTGCCGATGAAGTTCGTACCCTGGCCAGCCGTACTCAGGAGTCGACCGAAGAAATTCAGGATATGATTGAAAGCTTGCAGAACGACTCTCAACGCGCTGTTAGTGTAATGAATAAGGGCCGCGAACAAGCCGAACTCAGTGTTCAACAGTCGGATGAAGCCGCTCAGGCACTGCAGTCAATCACTGAGTCAGTCCACCAGGCCTCGGACAGCAGTAACCATATTGCGAACGCTGCGAAAGAACAGAGCAGTACCGCACACGATATCAGCGAACGTCTTGAAGCTATTGTTTCTATTGCAGAACAAACCGCTTCTGGTTCGAAACAAACCGCTCAGGCGTCTAACGAAGTAGCGAAACTGGCCGATGAGCTGCAGGACTCAATCAAGAGCTTTAGAGTCTAAAAGCACGGAAACAAAAAAAGGTGCCAACTGGCACCTTTTTTATTGTCTGAAACCTTGAACGGTTAAGCCGTTAAGTTAAGTTTTGCGAAGCGGCGCTTGCCTACCTGATAGACCCCTGAGTCCTTCTCAGTGCACACATAACGCGCATCACTGAACTTTTCACCATCTACTTTAACGGCATTTTGCTTTATCATCCGCAACGCTTCAGAGGTTGACTGAACTAAACCGGCTTCCTTTAGCACATTACCTATCGCCATTCCCTCGGTTCCAACTTGCACCGTCTTTTCCGGAATATCATCCGGTAATGCATTCTTTTGGAAGCGCTGAATAAAATCCTGTTCCGCTTTCTCTGCGTCTTCTTCAGAATGGAAGCGTGCAATAATTTCTTTTGCTAACAGTACTTTGACATCGCGTGGGTTTTTACCGTCGGCTACCGCTGCCTTCAATTCATCAATTTCCGTTATGGAGCGGAAGCTGAGCAGCTGGAAGTAACGCCACATAAGCTCATCAGATACCGACATAATTTTACCAAACATGTCATTAGCGGATTCGGTAATGCCAATATAGTTGTTTAATGACTTCGACATTTTCTGAACGCCATCGAGGCCTTCCAGTAACGGCGTCATAATGACAGTTTGTGGACGCTGCCCTTCTTCTTTTTGCAGCTCGCGCCCCATTAGCAGGTTAAAACGCTGATCGGTACCACCAAGCTCAACATCCGCCTTTAGCTCAACAGAGTCCCAACCTTGTACTAACGGGTACAGAAACTCATGAATCGCAATAGACTGATTGTTCTGGTAACGCTTTTTAAAGTCATCACGTTCTAACATACGCGCGACCGTCTGACGGGCAGCTAGCTTAATCATATCGGCAGCCCCCATTTTCGACATCCACTCAGAGTTGAAGCGAATTTCCGTTTTAGCGGGGTCCAGAATCTTAAAAACCTGTTCTTTATAAGTTTCAGCGTTTGCAATAACCTGTTCAGTGGTCAGCGGCTTTCGGGTGACATTTTTGCCTGTGGGATCGCCTATCATGCCGGTAAAGTCCCCTATCAGGAACACAACTTTGTGACCAAAGTCCTGAAACACTCTCAATTTGTTAATTAAGACCGTGTGGCCTAAGTGCAGATCCGGGGCAGTTGGATCAAAGCCAGCTTTCACTATTAGTGGCTTACCACTCGCTAATTTCTCAGCCAGTTCCTGCTCGAGTAAAACTTCTTCGGCACCGCGAGTAATCTCGGCAATAGCTTCCGCCACTTCGGTTTTCATCCTCATCTCCAACTGTAAAAACTGATAAACCAGCCATTTTACGCGATTATTAACACTGTTTTAAGCTTATTAATCTGGTATTCTTCTTTTTTTCGTATTATCCTCGAAACCATAAGGTTATTCCGTGGTCGTAAACAGGTGCGGTAAACCCCGTGTTTGCTGACAAATGTTTACTGGATAATCACAATAAAGAAAGTGAAGTGCGCTAAAATATGACATTGAAATCTGTCACCCAAATTCAGCGGATGTTCCTGCAACTTCCGCATTCTCATAAAATTCTGATCAGTGCGATCAGCGTTGCTCTCCTGCTATTACTGATCATTCCGTCAGAACCGGCGACTGCTTCTAAGAACAGTACGCCAGCGGAACAGTTAATGCCAGGCAAACGCTACCAATTGGAGCTGGCGTTTGAGCAATCAAACTCGAATGAAAATTCTGAGAGCTCCGAGCTTACCTGGCAAACTTATCAAGTTAAGTCCGGCGACAGCCTGGCCAAAATATTCAGTAAAGTGGGCTTTAGCGCTCAACAGCTGTATCGCGTTACCGAGTCGGGTGACGAAGCTAAGTACTTGCGTAAAGTTCACCCGGGCGACTTATTGCGCTTCGCAACTGACGGTGAAGGCGAGCTGGTTCAGCTGGCACATCAAATCAATGATACCGAGACTCTCATCATTACTCGTCAAAGCGACAACTTTGTAGCAGAGGTAGAAACCAAAGAAGTCGAGATTCGTACCGAGTTTACTCACGCCGTTATTGATTCAAGCTTCTGGAACGCAGGCATAGATTCAGGACTGACTGACAATCAAATTATGCGCATTGCTAATATCTTTGGTTGGGATATCGACTTTGCTTTAGATTTACGCAAGAACGATGAGTTTAGCGTGCTTTACGAAACTCACTATGTCGACGGCGAATTTGTCGGTTACGGCAAAATTTTAGCCGCAGAATTTGTTAACCGGGATGAAAACTTCCAGGCGATTTTGCACGACAACGGTCAATATTACACACCGAATGGACGTGCCATGCGCAAAACCTTCTTGCGCTCGCCGGTAAACTTCACCTATATCAGCTCGAGCTTTAACCCTCGACGCTTGCACCCGGTTACCGGTAGAGTACGACCGCATAATGGCATTGATTACGCGGCTTCGACAGGAACACCGGTGATGTCTTCCGGCGATGGAAAAGTTGTAGCTGCAGGTTATACCTCGTTAAACGGGAATTATATTTTTGTTCAACACGGTGAGCGCTACGTTACCAAATACCTGCACCTTAGTCGCAAACACGTAAGAAATGGCGACAGAGTTAAGCAGGGTCAGGTCATTGGACGTGTCGGAGCAACAGGTCGCGTTACCGGCGCTCATTTACACTATGAATTTCTTGTCGACGGCGTGCACCGTAATCCGCGTACCGTTGAGCTGCCCAAAGCCAAGTCATTGGCTGAGTCAGAACTTCCGTCTTTCCGCCAGCATGCGGATCAGGTGATGGCAATACTCAACGACAACAAGCGCGTTTATTTGGCGATGCGATAATGCCTCAGCGTTTTATCGGACTCATGTCGGGCACCAGTATGGATGCTGTTGACGCGGCATTAGTCCAGATAAACGCTCAAGGTCAGGTTAAACTGGAAGCCTGCTACTCTCTGGCGATACCCCAAAACCTCCGCTCTCGTTTACTTAAAATAAGTCATACCGACAATTGGATAGCCGATGAGCTGGCAGCTCTGGACGTCGCGTTTTCTGAACACTGCACTCAAGCCGTTAAAGCGCTTTTAGTGAAGGCACGGCTTACACCCGAAAGCATCACCGCAATTGCCAGTCACGGTCAAACGGTACGCCATAAACCCAACTTTAAAACCCCTTATACCTGCCAGATTGGCGACCCGGCCCGCTTGGCAGTTAGCACAGGTATCGATGTCATTTATGATTTCCGGCGCAAAGACATCGCCGCCGGTGGTCAGGGAGCTCCACTGGTTCCGGCTTTTCACAAGCAAGTATTTGCGCATCAGAAGCAAAGTATTGCTGTCATTAATTTAGGCGGTATAGCCAATGTCACCTGGTTAGGTCCAGAAGGCCAGGTGCTCGGCTTTGATACAGGCCCTGCCAATACCTTGCTGGACCAATGGGTTCAGCAGCATTACCCGAATGAAAGTTTCGACAAAGACGCACAGTTTGCTCGCGCAGGTGAAGTTCAGGCTGCACTGTTAGAACAGTTACTTCAGCACCCCTTCTTTTCAAAACCTGCCCCCAAAAGCACGGGTCGGGAAGAGTTCAACTTAGACTGGCTTAAGCCCCTATTAGAGAAAAAGCAGCTTTCTTTTGACGATGTTCAACGCACCTTAGTTGAACTTACGGCTATAACGGTCAAAGATGCTCTGAAAACACTACCACAACAACCCGACGCGGTTTATTTTTGCGGCGGCGGCACGAACAACCCGTTACTCATGGAGCGCTTTGCAGAGCTACTGACGCCGGCTAAATGCAATACCACGGAGAACCTGGGAGTGGATCCGCAATGGGTTGAAGCCATGGCCTTTGCCTGGCTAGGCTGGTGCTATGAGCACAAAAAACCGGGTAACCAGCCTGAAGTTACAGGAGCCAGCCACCCGGTTGTTTTAGGTTCCAAAGTTCTGCATCAATAGACGTATTATTCAGCGCCCAATTCTTTAAACGCATCGCGGGTCAGATTCTCATTTCCATCGGCTCCAACCACGATACTGTCTTCAATACGCACACCGCCGTATGGACGCAATTCATCCACCTTATCCCAGTTGATATCAGCACTGTCTTTGTGCTCTTCCAGCAACTGATCGACCACGTATAAGCCCGGCTCAATAGTAAAGACCTGACCCACTTCAATGTCGCGCAGTAAACGCAAGAATGGATGACG
>NZ_DFTS01000039.1:28241-36173 GCF_002383015.1 Idiomarina sp. UBA4206 | reverse complement strand
TCGCTACGTTCGTAGCTGTCACCTTTATCGTCTTTCAGGAAGCCACCAACATCGTGCACCTGTAAACCAATAAAGTGACCCAGTCCGTGCGGCATAAAGGCGCTGGTGTAACCTTTGTCGTAAATGCTTTGTGCATCACCTTTAATAAACTCAAAGTCACTTAAAATTTGCGCAACTTTCAAATGCATGGACACATGCAGGTCGTAATAATTCACGCCTGGCTTAATTTCGCTTAATAGCTCCTGCTGAGCCTTATCCATGGCTTCAACTAAGTCTGCGTAGAAACCTTCTTCATAAGCGTAAGAACGGGTTATATCAGAGCAATAACCGCGATATCGTGCGCCAGCATCAATCAAGAACGAGCGAATTTGCTTAGGCGGAACCGTGTCGTAAACATCATAGTGCAAAATTGCTGAGTGGCTGTTCAGAGCAACAATGCTGTTATACGGCACTTGTGACTCGCGAAAGTCGATAGCTCCTAAGTAGGCATGGTGTATTTCCAGCTCACTTTTACCCGCAAAAAATGCTTCTTTGGCTGCAACATGAGCTTTTGCTGCTAAACGGTTGGCTTCGCGCAGATTTTCCACTTCCCACTCGGTTTTTATCGAGCGGTGGAAATGCAGGTGATCAATCAGTGCCTGTGGGTTACGAGCTTTTACTTTCCAGTCACTGACTGGTTGAGCAAAGTCTTCTCCAATAAAGGCTGCCTGTTCCAGGTCACTGCCTAAATCTTCGGTCAACATGCTTAAGTCGTCGATAATTTTTAAATCGACATACTGCTGCCACTCTTCTTCCGGAACGTTAACCGGAGCGTGCCAGAAGTCACGTGCCTGAAATAAGTACACAGTAGGACGCTGACTGCCTTTGCGATAAAAAATCGCACTTTTAGGGCTTTCTGTAACCGGTACCCAATACTTAAACAGAGGGTTAACACGGTACGGCGGCGCGTTGTCATCAAGAAAATCAACCCGGGGTTGCCCCGAGTAAACCAATACGGATTCAAATTGATTGTCCTCTAACGCTTTATCAAAGCGGCTACAAACTGTCTTGATGTGTTCTGCGTACGCGCCCATAAAAAAACCTCACAACAAATTGTGAGGTTATTCTAGCGGAAAAAGCGCAAACTTTCAGCCGCTCAAGTCTATTGGGGAAGGCGTTAAATCGAAAAGCTGGACCCACAACCGCAGGTCGTGGTTGCATTGGGGTTGTCAACGAAAAAGCGAGAGCCCTGCAGCCCTTCTTCGTAACTGACCACACCGCCCATCAGATATTGTAAACTCATAGGGTCAACCAATAGCGTAACGCCATTTTTCTCTATTTCCATGTCACCCGGGTTTTTCTTTTCATCAAAGGTAAAACCGTACTGGAAGCCAGAGCATCCGCCTCCGGTTACGTAAACACGCAACTTCAAATTTGGGTTTTCTTCTTCAGCAATCAGCTTACCCACTTTGCTTGCCGCTTGCTCAGTAAACTCAATCGGCATCGCCTGTTCTGCTGCACTGCTCATGATTTCTCTACCTTCGTTGAACTCTACGGCTATTTTCTCTTACCTGAGTATTTTGGTCAAGTATCGCCATCGCTCCGCACACCAGGGGTTGTTTCATTACGGCTAATTTCTTTCCAGAAAAAAGCTCTGTCCAGGGTTCCTTTGCCACCTTTGGTTAACCGAACCCTAACTTCAACCCGCTCAGGGGCCAGGCCCTCCGGCATAAAAAAGTCTCCCTCATACAGCGAAAAGTAGCGCATTGAAAAGCTGCGGTCGTCGTCGCCAATGTTCGCCAGATCTAATAAGTCGTAACGCTTTTTTTCTCCGTCGATGCGACCTATAAGCTCGACTGTCACATTACCCTGAACGAAATTACGGCGTTGTTCTATCTGCAATAACGCGAGAGAGAAGTGAAAGTGATTCTCAGAACGGTTCGCGGTGACAGTCAGCGAGTCAATAGTAACCCCGCTTTCCTGCAACTCCGGCGCCATAATTTTCTGATAGAAAGCTAAGTCGCGTCGCAGCCCATAATTATCGTTTTGCAGTGCGGACAGCTCGTCCTGCAGGCTTTGGTTCGCTGAACGTTCAATGTCCAATTCAACCTGCAGCACATGTCTCTGATATTCCATTTGCTCTAGTCGCTGATACAGCTGATCTAACTGCTCTTCCTGTTCTGCAACTTCTTCCTTTAACGCCTGCGCGTGCCACACACCAGCCAAATACGCCAGGTAGACAACCAAAACGGCAGCCAGGATCATTACTAAAAATACCGGGAAGGCTCCCCAGCGCTGTTGCCAGTATTTCAGGTTAAAATAGGGCTTCATAACTTCCAGCTCATTTCCATCAAGCGTTTATGCTGATATGTTATTGATAAATATGCAAGCGTCATCCCACGGTTTAAGGTAAGGATCGTATTTCAAATGGCCACTAGCTCCGTACTCCGGCAACAACTGCGAAAACAACTGGCGACGCCCTCTACGACTATCGCAATTTGTTTAATGGGCCTGGCCGGCGGTATTCTGGCAGCACTCATGATTGCCGGTTTTCGGTTCGCCATAGAGCAAGGCGCCTATCTTGTCGGTAATGACAGCTATTGGCAACAGCCTTTACCAACTACTTACCGCTTTTTACTCCCGGTTGTTGCGGCTGTCATGATTTATATTCTGTTCAGGCTTTCAGGGTCAAAGCATGTTCGAATGGGCATACCTTACGTTATTCACCGCATGAAGCAGCACTACGGTATGCTGCCCTGGCGCAGCACGGTGAATCAGTTCTTCGGCGGTATTATTGCATTGGTTGCGGGATTTAGTGTTGGCCGAGAAGGTCCCGCCGTTCATTTAGGCGCTGCGGCTGCAACCTGGCTGGGCTTTCATTTTGATGCACCAAAAAATGCCGTTCGCACCCTGGCGGCCTGTGGTATTGCAGCTGCAATAGCTGCATCCTTCAATACGCCTCTAGCCGCTATGATTCTGGTTATGGAAGTGGTGCTGCGGGAATATAAGGTTCATGTTTTCATCCCGGTTATGCTCTCGGCAGTTGCCGGCTCTCTGATAACTGAAGAGATTTTTGGTGTTGCCTCCGAATTAGCCGTTTTGTCTGCACAGGATATTCCGACCACTCAACTGCCCTGGGTCGTATTGCTTGGTGTCGTTCTTGGATTAGTCGGCGTAATGTTTAAAAAGCTGATGCTGGATGTCATGGAAACGGTCAAGGACATGTCATTGTTTACCCGTTTATTATTTGCCGGACTTATCACCGCCATGCTTGCTGTCATTATACCCACCAGTTTAGGCCCGGGGCTTACCGCCATTGAGCAGGTGCTGAATCATCAAGGTCAAATGTCATTATTGGTCACCTTGCTGATTGCCAAACTCTTTGCTTCTGCGATTGCATTAGGTATGGGCATACCTGGTGGGTTAATCGGTGCTGTATTTGGAATAGGCGCTATTATTGCGGCAGTATTCGTAGGGGCTGTCAATGGTCTCGGTATTCAGCAGGATCTCTCTTTTGACAGCTTCATCTTGTTGGGTATGGCAGGCATTTTGGCAGCCTGTATTCATGCCCCCATGGCTGCTCTTCTGGCTATCGTTGAATTGTCCCGTAGCGTTGAAATTATTATTCCGGCTATGTTGGTTATTGTGCCCGCTTATCTGATATCCAGCCAGTTACTCAAATCCAAGTCGATTTTTATTGCCCAACTTGACCTTCAGAACTTGCCCTATCAACTTGCGCCAGTGCATGTTGCTCTGCAAAAAACGGGGGTTGAAAATGTTATGGAAACCGACTTTAAACTCCTGCTTGAACCGACTCAAAATGAACTGGTTGACGCATTAGAATCAGCACAGGCAAAAACCGTTATCGTAATGTCGGTCGATGAAGAAAATCAGGCCCTTTACCGACTCGTATCCTATGATATCAATGCCGGTGACAGTCCAAGCCTGAGCTATACGCCAATTAAAGGAATTCGGGTAACCTCTACTTTGGCTGAAGTTTATGATGAAATAGGCCAGCAAAGACGAGGCGCCGTATTTGTTTATGAAACAGATGACGGACAACCTTGTGGAATTGTCACCTGGGAAATAGTTCGTAAAGCCTTACAGAGAGAGCTCTCATGACGTGGATACTATGGGTTAAAGCCCTGCACATTGCCTTTATGGTTTCCTGGTTCGCTGGCATTTTTTATTTGCCACGCTTGTTTGTTTATCACGCAATGAATGCAAAACCAGCTGTCGACGAGCAGCTCTGCGTCATGGAAAGGCGACTGCTGTATTTTGTCACGCCTTTCGCTATTCTTACCCTCATTTTCGGCGTTGTGCTGATTTTTGCTTATGGTTCGGCCTGGTTTGCCGCCAGTGGCTGGATGCACACTAAGCTGGTGCTGGTACTGTTGCTTTATATCTATCACGGCTACTGCTTTAAGCTGCTTAAAGACTTTAAAACCGGTAATAACCGCCGTAGCCATCGATTTTATCGTGTTTTTAACGAGCTCCCGGTACTGGCGCTGTTCGCGATCATAATTTTGGCCGTGGTTAAGCCTTATTAGATTCTCTTGTGCCACATGATTTGCTATAGTGTGCGTCCAGTGACATTCTGCGGCAGAGGCGCACCTAAAGATGAATTTCACCGGCTCCAATATTCTTTCTGTAAACCAGTTCGATCGCGACAGTATTGATTATATTTTCTCCGTTGCTGACAAGATGCAACCTTATGCAAGGCGCAAAACACGCACCCGCGTTCTCGACGGCGCTATTCTAGGCAACCTGTTTTTTGAACCATCTACCCGTACCCGGGTCAGTTTTGGTACTGCGTTCAACCTGTTAGGGGGCGAAGTACGCGAAACCACCGGAATGGAAAGTTCTGCCATAGCCAAAGGTGAATCACTTTACGACACCGCTCGTGTGCTAAGCAGCTACAGTGACGTTATTGCTATGCGTCACCCGAAATCGGGGTCAGTGAGAGAGTTTGCCGAAGGCAGCCGGGTGCCTGTCATTAACGGCGGTGACGGAGCAAACGAGCACCCCACGCAGGCACTACTGGATCTTTACACCATTCAAAAAGAGCTGGCATACCATCAACAAAGCATTGATAACATGCACATTTGCATGATTGGCGATTTAAAATACGGACGTACAGTTCACTCGCTGTCGACACTGCTATCCATGTACAAAAATATTAAGTTCACTTTAATTTCTCCACGTGAACTTTCTATGCCGGGCTCCGTATTAGATACGCTGGAAAACGCAGGTCACCGTGTCACTGTCACAGAAAAGGTCGACGGTATTGTCGACGCTGATATTGTCTATCAGACTCGCATTCAGCAAGAGCGTTTTGCCAGCCCGGAAGACGCTGATCAGTATCGCGGTAAGTTTCGTTTAAACCAGGATATATACACTAAGCACTACAAACCCAATACCGTCATCATGCACCCTCTGCCGCGAGATTCCCGCGCCGAGGCAAATGAACTGGACAATGATTTAAACCAAAACCCCAACCTGGCTATTTTCCGCCAGGCAGACAACGGCGTATTAATTCGTATGGCTCTGTTTGCATTAACACTTGGGGTCGTTGATCAAGTTGATAAACACCAATGTGAGGTCAACTGGTACAGCGAGAAAAGCCAACAGTAAAGAGGTAGTTACGACATGAGTCGCTCAGAAGAATTATACACTCAAGCACAAATCAGTATTCCTGGCGGCGTTAACTCGCCGGTTCGGGCTTTTAATGGCGTTGGTGGTACACCCATCTTCTTTGAGCGCGCTGAAGGCGCTTATATGTTCGATGCTGACGGCAAACGTTACATAGACTACGTTGGCTCCTGGGGACCTATGATTCTGGGCCACAACCACCCGGCAGTTTTAGAGGCGACTCTGCAAGCGGCCAAGCGAGGCTTAAGCTTCGGAACGCCGACAGAAGTTGAAATCACTATGGCGGAAACTATCCGCAAAATTGTGCCTTCAATTGAAAAAGTACGTATGGTGAATTCTGGTACAGAAGCAACCATGACCGCTATTCGCCTGGCCCGAGGCTATACCGGCCGGGATAAAATTCTGAAGTTTGAAGGTAACTACCATGGTCACGCTGATTCATTGCTGGTTAAAGCCGGTTCAGGTGCTTTGACTCTGGGTGTACCTAACTCGCCCGGCATCCCGGAAGACTTTGCCAAACACACCCTAACTGTGAATTACAACGATATTGAATCAGTGAAAAAAGTTTTTGCTGAAATGGGTGACGAAATTGCCTGTATTATTGTTGAACCTGTCGCCGGAAACATGAACTGCATTCCTCCGGTTGAAGGCTTTCTGGAAGGTTTACGCAGCATTTGCGACGATCACGGTTCGGTATTAATTTTTGACGAAGTTATGACCGGTTTCCGTGTAGCACCTGGCGGGGCCCAGGAGCGTTACAACATAAAGCCTGACCTGACTACTTTGGGTAAAGTTATTGGCGGCGGTATGCCGGTTGGTGCCTTTGGCGGCAAAAAAGAAGTGATGGACTACATTGCCCCGGTCGGCCCTGTTTATCAGGCCGGTACGTTATCGGGTAACCCTGTTGCTATGGCTGCAGGCTTAGCGGCTTTACAACAATTATCAACACCAGGGTTATACGACCAGCTTTATCAGCGAGTTGACACTTTACTCAACGGACTACAGGAACGTGCTGACCGTGCCGGAGTTCCAATGACCACCAGCCGTGCCGGCTCCATGTTTGGTTTCTTCTTTACCGAAGAACCTGAAGTCACAACCTTTGCTCAGGCTACCCAGTGCAACATGGAACACTTCAAAACTTTCTATCACGCCATGTTAGAGCAAGGAGTGTATTTGGCACCGTCAGCCTTCGAAGGCGGCTTTATGTCTGCAGCACACAGTGAAGAAGATATTCAGCAGACCTTAGATGCCGCTGAAAAAGCTTTCGCTAAATTACTTTAGTATCAGCTGATTAACCACCGAACAAACGTTCCCACCAGTTTTTCTCGCGGATATTACCGTCACAGGTAATATCCTCGGGGAGTCTGATTTCCTCTGCCGGTAATTTACGACCATTATTACAATCCTCCGGAATTCTCTGCCCCGTAGTTGGGTGAAAATTCTGCATAAGCAAAGGTTCGGGTACGTCCAGCGCCATGCTCAACGGAGGCAGATACCCATAGAAGTCGGCGGCAACTTTCAGTGCTCCGCTGCTTCCCGTTAAACCAACGGGTTGGTTATCGTCCCGCCCTAACCAGACAGTCACAACTTGCTCTCCATCAACAGCCACAAACCAACTGTCACGGTAGTCATTCGTGGTGCCTGTTTTGCCACCAACAATCTGTCCGGCCAGTGCACTTTGAAGCCGGCTGGCGGTGCCTTCAGCGACCACCCCGTGCAGGCCATAACGCGTCAAATAGGAAACGCTTTGGTCAAATACCTTCTTCTGTTCAGGTGTCTGACGACGGTATAAGACCTCTCCCTGATGAGTAGTAATTGAGGAGACCGCTGTTAAAGGCTGGTAATGGCCATCGTTCATTAACGCGCTGTACATTCGCGCGACCGCCATAGGAGATAGCGAAGCAGAACCCAGCGTCAGTGACGGGTATGGCTGCAACGGTGTTGTCACGCCTAACTCGCGTAAGTACCGCACTAACTGGTCTATACCCACTTCCATACCAACCCTGACCGCGGGCAAGTTCCGCGACTGAACAAGCGCATCATAAAGCAGTAAGCTGCCACTAAATTCTTCATCATAATTCAGCGGCTGCCATTCTTTGCCGTTCTTATCGGACAGGGTAACAGGCTCATCAGCCACCGGCGTATTTAAACCTATGTTGGAGTCCTGCATAGCAGCAGCATAAATAACTGGTTTCATTAAGGAGCCAATGGGCCTTAAGGCTAACAACGCGCGGTTATAACCTATTGCCTGACTCAAACGTCCTCCGGCCAGCGCAGTAACCGTCCCACGACGATAGTCAG
>NZ_DFTS01000039.1:27081-28163 GCF_002383015.1 Idiomarina sp. UBA4206 | reverse complement strand
CTTCTAATTTCTCATCCTCACCATCTGCCATCAGCTTTTTTGCCAAGGAACGTTGCACTGCGTTTTGGGTGTCTACCTGAAGGTGAGTAAAGATCTTTAATCCGGTGTCCTGCCAGTCTTCCGGTAAAACAATGCGTTTCATTTCACGCCGCACCAGATCCATATAATGTGGGTATGGGTGCTCGACCAAACGTCGACTCTCTTTAACATCGAGCTTTTGTTCAACAGCAGCAACAAAGTTGTCTTTACCGACTAAGTCATTCTCAAACATGACCTTAAGCACCGTGTCACGGCGCTCGCGAGCGCGCTCAGGGAAGCGCCAGGGGTCGTAATAGGAAGGTCCCTTTATCATCCCCACCATTAACGCAATCTCGCTCGGACTAAGCTCCTGAACCTGTTTACCAAAATAAAATTGACTGGCAAGTCCAATGCCATGAATGGCGTTGCTGCCATCCTGACCAAAATAAACCTCGTTCAGATAGGTCTCTAAAATTGTGTTTTTATCAAAGCGGTAATCAATCACCAGCGACATCATGGCTTCATGAAACTTACGCCACAGTGTTTGTTCTCTGGTCAGATAGATATTCTTAACCAGTTGCTGAGTAAGCGTTGAGCCGCCCTGTACCGTTCTGCCTGCTTTAAGGTTAGCAACCAGTGCCCGCAGAATAGACCAGGGGGACACTCCCTGGTGATGATAAAACTCCTGGTCTTCAACTTTCAGCAAAGTTTCAATGAGTAAGTTAGGAACCACCTCCAGACCAACTAACAAACGGTCTTCTTTACTCAACGTGCTAATACGCCCTATCAATTCAGGTTCCAGTCGTAATCTTTCTAACTCCCGACCACTAGGCCAGCTTTTCAACGACTCAATGCGCTCGCCCCGGAAGTTTACCTGCACTCGTTGAGCCATTTGCGGCCCATCAGAAAAATCAAAAGGCCGACGGTGCACCATGACATTGCTTTCGCCGACCGAATAGTAACCTGACTGTTCAGTGTTAGTGTTGCGCTGGTAACCCACCCGCTCCAGAATATCGACTAACCTTTGTAAACGCATAGGGTGATTTTTTTCTAGTGTCACCTCA
>NZ_DFTS01000039.1:23890-26963 GCF_002383015.1 Idiomarina sp. UBA4206 | reverse complement strand
ACCACCGACTTTTAATCACTGCTGCTGCCTTTTGGTTTTAAACGTTGCGGTTGCATTCAATGGGTCTTCAGGCCACGGGTGCTTAGGATAGCGGCCACGCATCTCTTTACGCACATCGGCGTAAGCGTTCTGCCAAAAGCTGGAAAGGTCATTGGTGCGCTGCAACAACCGGCCAGCCGGCGAAAGAAGATCAACGGTTACAACTTGTCGATTATCGATAATTTTGGGTGACTCAGAAACACCAAACATTTCCTGCAATTTGACCTCAACCCGGGGGGTGTCGTCCAGATAATTTATAAACACTTTACGTTCTGTCGGAGTGTGCCACCATTCAGGACAAGCCGAATTCAGACGTTGCAGTTCTGAGTAGTCGAGAAAATAGCATAAAGCCTCATAAGGGTCCCACTGTTGCAGCTGTTTCAAAGACCGAACGCTCGTCCAGTAAGGTACAGCCCATTGCTCCAGGGTGCTCAGTAAGCACTCTGTCGTCATGTCATAAGAGAGCAGTTCTCCACCAACTTGTTGTAGCCAGTGTATTCGTCGCTGTAGCTGCTGTGACCGCCTGCTCCAGTTCAGCCTGTCCAGGCCATTCTCTCGCAGCCACAAACAGAAAGCTTGAGCCCTTTGCTCGTCATTTACAGGGGCATTACTGACTTTCTCGCTCAGCACTATAGCGCCTAACTTTTCACGAGTTATCTGCCGCAGCTGTTGCTTTTCACCGAACCACTCGCTTGTCTGGCTAACTTGCGGTGCAATCCCGGCCTTTTTTAAAAGTGGCATGATGTCGTCAATTGGTAACAGGCAGCGACTGCGCCCCAAGTTACTTTGCTCATTGAAGGTCACGTCAAAAATAACGGCCCAGGACGGCTGCTTAAGGCGGCTACTGTCGCCAGTGACCCGTCCGCCACAGGCTAATTGAAAGTCACCTCGGGTGGCATCAAACTTTGCCAACCGGTCGGGGTAACCCTGCAGCAAAGCTTCGCTAAGCCCGTCATCACCAATCTTGTCATGACTCCCGGACCAATCCGTTATCCCAAAGTAATTAAGCCAATAGCGCCAGCGCTGCTGCCACAAAGCAAACTGATTACGCTGCTGGAAATGCCCCCGGGTTCGCTCCGCCAAATCAACCGATTTAATACTGCTTTGTGGCTCTTCAATGGTTGCCAGAATACAAGCCATAGTCGCCTGCTGTTTTTCAGACAACTTTTTCGCGGCACTAGCCACAAGTAAGACTCTGGGATCTGAGCCGCCGAGTTCCAGTTGCCGGGCTTTGCTCGTTAACTGCCCATGCTCCAATAGGCCAGTACTGGTTAAAAAGTCGATAGCTGCAGCGCAATGTCCCGGTTCAGGCTGAGAAAACCAGGCCAGCTGCTTCACCTGAGAGCCCCAGCGCAGAACGTCCAGCATTAAGGCCGATAAATCCTGTGTCGCGACATCCGGCGGAGCGTACTCTGCAAAACCATGCTCATCGGAGCGCGACCACAAACGAAAACATTGCCCTGCCTGCTGACGCCCCGCACGGCCAGCACGTTGTGTCGCCGATGCTTTGGCAATACGTTGAGTCACCAACTGACTTAATCCGTACTGAGGCAGATATTGAGCCCGACGCTCGCGGCCACTGTCAACAACCACATCAATACCATCCAGCGTTAAGCTGGTTTCAGCAATATTGGTTGCCAGAATAATGCGCTTCTCGTCCGTCGCCTTTAATAACTGCCGCTGTTGTTGCAGCGGGATACGGCCATGCAGGGGTAAAATGAGTGTTGCCGGCCGGAATCGTTGGCTTAGTTCGCCTGCCACTTTTTGTATTTCATAGACACCAGGCAAGAACACCAAAACGCCTTTTTCAGCGACAGCAAAGGCCTCAACAACCACTTTGGGCAATTCAGTCAGCCATTGGGTGACATGAGACGGAGGACGGTAATGGTATTCAACCGGATAACTGCGGCCTTCGCTGCGCAGAACCTGAACTTTATCGCAGTAGTTTTCTAACCAGACCTTAAGACTTTCTGCCGGTAAGGTGGCTGACATAATCAGCAGGTTTAAGTCCGGACGTAGTGGCAGGGCATCAATAACCAGCGCCAGGCTCAAGTCACTGTGCAAATTGCGTTCGTGAAATTCATCGAAAATCAGAGTGCCAATGCCGCTAAGTTCAGGGTCATCCTGTAACCACCGCACCAACACGCCTTCCGTAATAATAAGTAACTGAGTTTCCTTACTGCGCTTGCTGTCGCCGCGCACCGTATAACCGACCTGCTCCCCCACCGACTCGCCCAACTGCTTAGCCAAATAATGAGCAATATTCAGCGCAGCAACACGCCGGGGCTGCAGCATGACAATAAGACCGTCATCGGCAACACCCTGCTGCAACAGAAATAGCGGAAGTTGTGTGGATTTACCGGCACCGGGCGGTGCCTCAATAACGACACGTGCTGCCGGAAAGGCTTTTGCCAGCTCCGGCAGTACGCTTTCAATTGGCAAGATCATGCCAAATTAATCACCTTGTACGGTTGCGGCTATGGTACGCACACCGGCAGCGGTTGCACCTGTCGCCCACATAGAGGTCGCTGATTTTTGATAAGCACCCGCTAAGTCAAAGTGCAGCCAACCCTTGCCTTTATTCGGAGCGAAACGCAGTAAAAAGCCAGCGGCATTACTTGCACCACCGGCACCACCACCTTTTTGTGGACGGCTGTTTGCCGTATCAGCAAAAGGCGACGGGCAGTTTTCACTGTGCCACGGAGCCAGAGGCAAACGCCACAACAGCTCATTTTCTTTATCCGCATTAGCCAATGCTTTAGTGGCAGCCACTTCATCCACACTAAACAGCGCGTTGTATTCATTACCAACCGCCATTTGCGCGGCGCCGGTCAGCGTTGCCGCATCAATAATCTGTTTCGCACCAAACTCGCCCGCGGCTTGTAAGCCATCGGCCAGCACCAGTCGACCTTCTGCATCGGTATTCACAACTTCAACGGTCAGGCCGTTTTTATAGCGAATAATGTCGCCCAACTTGTAAGCACGGCCATCAATCATGTTTTCAGCGCAGCAGAGCAGCAGCTTCACGCGCTTA
>NZ_DFTS01000039.1:21403-23832 GCF_002383015.1 Idiomarina sp. UBA4206 | reverse complement strand
ACGCGCTTATTCAGGCCGCGACGTATTGCCAGTGACAATGCGCCGGATACTGTGGCGGCGCCACCCATGTCGCACTTCATAGACAACATGCCTTCGCTGGGCTTAATGCTGTAACCACCACTGTCGTAGGTAATACCTTTACCAATAAGAGCTGTTTCAACCGGCGCGTTGTCATCACCGGTTGGGTTGTAATCCAACACCAGTAACCCCGGTGCGTGCTGACTGGCACGACCTACCGTGTAAATTCCCATCCAGCCGGCATCTTTCAGTGCTTCACCTTTTATAAATTCCGCACTGACTGCATCCGGTGCCAAGGCTTTAAAGTGATCGGTTACCCGCTTCGCTAAGCTTTCAGGGTAAATTTCTTCGGCTGACAAATTGGTCAGTTCGCGACTGAAGCGAGTCGCTTCACGCATGGCATCAAGCTCTTTAACTGCAGGCTCATCGGTTTTATTCCAGATAACCTGATTGGTTGACAAAGTTGAGGTGAAACCTTGTGACAACGCCCACTGACGCTCCAGGTTCCAGTCACCGCCGGCAGCTTCAATGGTAACGGCTCCGGTATTGTCCAGAGTCCGGCCTGCTTTCTGGATACGTCGCAAGTTTTCAGCTTCATCATCAACTAAGACGATTTGTGCTTTGTTTTCACCAAACACTAAATTCGATTTTGGGTTCCAATAACTTGCGGGGGCTTCCTGAGTTAAATAGATTGCGAGTGCGCTGGACATTCTGTACCTCTCCCGATAATTTGCTGTCTGTTTATACTTTAGAGTTATGAGGCCTCTGATGCAATTTAACAAGCCCCTGCGCCAGGGAGTTTTGCAAAAAAGGTACAAGCGCTTTCTGGCTGATATTGATTTTGGTCAGGGTGATATCATCACAGCGCATTGTCCTAACACTGGTGCTATGACGGGTTGTGCCCAGCCAGGCTTTAAAGCCTGGTGTAGTGTTTCCGACAACCCTAAACGTAAATACTCACTGACCTGGGAACTGGCTCAAAACAGCAAAGCCGAGATGATTGTGGTCAATACGCAACACGCCAATCGTATGGCTGGCGAATTATTGCAGGCGAACCTTGTGCCTGAACTTAGTCAGTGGCAGGAGCTGAAGCCCGAACAGCGCTATGGCAGGGAAAAAAGTCGTATCGACTGGTGGGGAATAGATGCAAACCGTCAGGAATGTTTTATTGAAGTGAAAAGCGTCACCTTAGCCGATGATAAGTGCGGTTACTTCCCGGACCCCGTTAGCCAAAGGGCTCACAAACACCTCAATGAACTCATGCAAATGACCAGAGACGGTCATCGCGCCATACAACTTTATATGGTGATGCACCAGGGAATCGAATCGGTTACACCAGCAAAACATATTGATCCTAAGTACGCTGAACTCTGTAAACAAGCAGAGTCTGAAGGCGTCGAGTTCTACGCCGTGAAATGTGTTATCACGCCGCAGGAAATTAAACTGGAGAGACCAGTTCCCGTAACCCTTTGAAACTCAGCACAGTGGGGATTTTAAGCAATAAAATTGATGCTAATAACGTTGCCAATACCAATCCTTTCTGGTATACGTAGCGTCCTTTTTTTAAACGCACGCTTTTAAAGCACTCTTTAATAGAGAATGTAGGAGATCCATGATGCCTCAAGGCAAGGATAAGAAAACCCATGGCATCCTGGCGATGGCCGGCTTAGAGCCGTATCAGGAGAAACAGGGCGAAGAATACATGAACGATGCGCAGCGCTCGCATTTTCGTCGTATTCTGGAAGAATGGCGTCGTCAATTACGTCAGGAAGTTGATCGCACCGTGCATCACATGAAAGATGAAGCGGCGAACTTTCCTGATCCGGTAGACCGTGCTGCTCAGGAAGAAGAATTCAGTATCGAGTTACGTACTCGTGACCGCGAACGTAAATTGATCAAGAAGATTGAAAAAACGTTACAGAAAATTGAAGAAGACGACTTTGGCTTTTGCGACTCTTGCGGCATTGAAATTGGTATTCGCCGTTTAGAAGCTCGCCCTACAGCTGACCAATGTGTTGACTGTAAGACGCTGGCTGAAATCAAAGAGAAACAAATGACCGGAGCCTAACGGCTCATGTATCGTGGCCGTTTTGCGCCGACACCTTCAGGGCCTTTGCATCTGGGTTCATTAGTTGCTGCCGTTGGTAGTTACTTAGATGCCAAAGCCCACCAGGGAGAATGGTTGGTTCGTATCGAAGATGTCGATAAACCAAGAGCGATTCCCGGAGCGGCCGATACCATTTTAACGCAGCTGGAGTCCCATGGTTTAGAATGGGACGGCTCCGTTTTGTACCAAAGCCAGCGTGACTCAACTTATCAATCTCAGTTAGATCAGTTACAAAAAGCTGAACTTCTCTACCAGTGTGACTGCAGTCGCCAGGCTATTCGGGCTCGTAATGACCATTACGACG
>NZ_DFTS01000039.1:20226-21311 GCF_002383015.1 Idiomarina sp. UBA4206 | reverse complement strand
TAATGACCATTACGACGGATACTGCCGAAACCGTCAACCACGTACACCGCCTTATGCTCTGCGCTTTGTAAATAACGCCCCCATAACTGAGTTTAATGACCGAGCCCAAGGCTTACTTTCTGACCACTCGCCTTCTGTTAGCGAAGATTTCGTGTTGAAACGTCGGGACGGTTTGTATGCTTACCAGCTGGCCGTTGTGGTTGATGATATTGAGCAAGGGGTTACCGACATTGTCAGGGGGAGTGACTTAATCACACCCAGCTATTGGCAGCTCACTTTATGGCAGTACTTTACCGGTAAGCAACCCAGAATGATGCATTTGCCTCTGGTAACTAATGACAAGGGTCTGAAGCTGAGTAAGCAAAATCATGCGCCCTCAATCGAGTCACGCTATGCCAGCAATAACCTGCTGACGGCGCTCGACTATTTGGGGATTCAGCTTGAGCCAGAGTTGCATACAGGCTCAGTGAACGACATTTTGCAGGAGGCGCTGCAAAGTTGGCGCAAAAAGTGGCATATCCTTGGTTGTTAACGGTACAATATCCAAACAGCTACTAACTCTGAATAAAAAAATGGTAAGGGAGAACCACCATTATTAAGCGAATTAAAGCACTGGCAAAGCGCGCCTTTTCCAGTAAAGCGGCGGAGCAGGACTCCAGCCGTTTACCCAAATTACAAGTTATCTCCAGGGATAAACACCCCGTATCTCGTAACGATATCAGTAAGAACGCCATAAAGGTTCTTTACCGCCTGCACAACAGCGGTTTTGAAGCCTATCTTGTTGGCGGCTGTATCCGCGACATCCTGCTCGGCCTGGAGCCAAAAGATTTTGACGTTACCACTAATGCCACACCTGAGCAGATAAAGTCTTTGTTTCGCAACTGTCGCTTAATTGGGCGTCGGTTTCGTCTGGCTCATGTGGTGTTCGGGCGTGAGGTCATAGAAGTTGCAACTTTTCGCGGCCATCATGGCGACAGCCCCCAGGAAGAAAATAAAAAGAACCGGACAGCAGACCAAGATGAGCACGGTCAGTTGGTGCGAGACAACGTTTACGGCACTATAGAAGAAGACGCGGAACGTCGTGA
>NZ_DFTS01000039.1:19581-20120 GCF_002383015.1 Idiomarina sp. UBA4206 | reverse complement strand
CGTGACTTTACTGCCAACGCGCTCTATTACAATATTGCCGATTTCGCAATTTACGATTTTGCTAACGGCGTTAGTGACATTAATGCCGGTATATTACGCATGATTGGCGATCCGGAAGTGCGTTACCGGGAAGACCCGGTACGAATGCTTCGCGCGGTTCGCTTTGCCACCAAGCTCAATATGCAGATGGATAACTCGGTCAGCGGTCCGCTAAAAGAGCTTGCCCCCTTGTTGATTAACATTCCTCCGGCTCGTTTATTTGACGAATTCCTGAAGATGTTCATGTCGGGTAAAGCGGAAGCAAACTTTCTTATGATGGTGGAGTTTGGCCTGTTTCAACAGCTCTTCCCAATGCTGAAAGATTATTTAGCCGATGAGCAGGCCGCACCTTACCAAATGATGCTGAAAGCCTTTAGAGACACCGATAAACGCATTGCCGAAGAGCAGCGCGTAACGCCCGCATATTTAATTGCGGTGCTCTTATGGTGGCCGCTGCAGGCTCGTCGTGAACAACTTGAAAACGAAGGCGGTCTGCCGCC
>NZ_DFTS01000039.1:8035-19438 GCF_002383015.1 Idiomarina sp. UBA4206 | reverse complement strand
GCCAATGGATGCCCTCAATGTTGCAGCGGCTGACGTTATTCACAGACAGTCACAGCGCGTATCACTGCCTAAGCGTTTTAGCCTGCCAGCAAGAGATATCTGGCAATTACAGCGCCGGCTGAATGTGACTAAAGGCGTTCGTGCCATGAAGGTGTTGGAGCACAAACGCTTCCGTGCCGCTTACGACTTTCTTTTACTGCGTTCATTTGCCGAAAGCGGTGACAAAAAACTGTCTGAACTTGCGGCCCACTGGAGCAAAGCACAGGACAACCCGGCTCAACTAAAAGCTTCAAAGCCAGGCCCCGGAAGCAGCCGCCGCAAACCACGCAGACGCCGTGGGCCGCGTCGTAAACCTCAGGAAAATAAAGGCAATGACGCCACATAAGGCCTTTATTGCACTAGGGAGTAATCTGGGCCAGCCGACAGACAACCTTCTGTCGGCATTACAGGCTCTGAGCAAGGACTCGCGCTGGCAGTTATTAGCCTATTCGTCTCTTTACGGTAGCAAGCCAATGGGTCCTCAGGATCAGCCAGACTACGTTAATGCCGTTTGCTCAGTAACGACAGAGTTAACAGCAGCCGAACTTCTTCAGGCCTTACACGATATTGAAGATGCATTTGGTCGCAAACGAGTGAGACACTGGGGAGAACGCACGCTGGATCTTGATTTGCTTCTGTTTGGTGAGCAACAGCATCATTCCGAGCAATTGAAAGTGCCCCACCCAGGCTTATACGAACGTAACTTTGTTCTTTTCCCTTTAGCCGAAATAGCGCCGGATAAACTTCTTCCGAACGGAAATACCGTTAAGCAACAGGCAGAGGCACTTACCGAAGACGGCTTAGACGTGATAATCTGTTCGTCTGACATCATAATCTAATACTGCTGAAGGTGCGTTATGGCAACAACCAAAACCAGCATTGCAACGTTACAGAAAATGAAAAAAGAAGGGACCAAGATAAGCTCCCTGACTGCATACGATTCAAGCTTTGCCAAACTTATGACCGAACAGGGCGTGGACTTTATTCTTGTCGGTGACTCCCTGGGTAATGTCGTACAGGGCCGGGATTCAACTGTACCGGTTACCACCGACGATATGGTCTACCATACGCAGTGCGTTCGTCGTGGCGCCAGCGACGCCTTTGTTATAGCCGATATGCCTTTCATGACTTACAGCACCCCCGAGCAAACCTACAAGGTTGCCGCCCGCTTAATGCAGGCTGGTGCAAATATGGTTAAGTTAGAAGGCGGACAGTGGTTAGTCGAGACCATTGAAGGCTTAAAAACTCGCGGCATTCCGGTCTGCGCACATCTGGGATTATTGCCACAGTCGGTGAATGTTCTGGGGGGCTATAAAGTGCAGGGTAAAGAGCAACAGCAAGCTGACGATACGCTCAATCAGGCACTATTGCTTGAAAAAGCGGGGGCTCAGTTGCTTGTTCTGGAGTGCGTTCCGGCTTCACTTGGTAAGCGCATTACAGAGCAGCTATCCATTCCAACCATTGGTATTGGCGCAGGTGCCGATACCGACGGACAAATTCTGGTTATGCACGACATGCTGGGCATGAACAGCGACTATTTGCCTAAGTTCGCTAAAGACTTCTTAGGCCAGGGCGGCTCTCTTGCCGATGCCTTTCGCTCATTTGCAGAGCAGGTACGGTCAGGCGAATTCCCAACTTCAGAGCACAGCTATAAATGAGAGTACTAAAGTCACTGGCTGAGCTTCGGAAGTGGCGCCAGCAACAATCAGAAGTTGCTCTGGTACCGACCATGGGTAACTTACACGATGGACACCTGCATCTGGTAAAAACAGCGCTGGAGCGTTGCGATAACGTTGTCGTTAGTATTTTTGTGAACCCTATGCAATTTGGAGCAAACGAAGATCTCGACAGCTATCCGCGCACTTTAGAAGCCGACTGCCAGGCATTGGATGCCCTTGGTGTTTCTGCCGTATTTACGCCACAGGTCAGTGACGTTTACCCCAGAGGCCTGGACAAACAGACTCGTATTGAAGTACCCGGTATTAGTGACATTTTATGCGGAGCCAGTCGCCCGGGGCATTTCACCGGAGTCGCGACCATTGTCTGCAAACTCTTTAATATGGTACAGCCGCAGTTAGCCGTATTTGGCGAAAAAGACTATCAGCAGTTACAGGTCATTCGTTTAATGACACAGGACTTAAGCTTACCCGTTGAAGTTCTGGGCGCACCAACTCAGCGCGAAACCAGTGGCTTAGCGATGAGCTCGCGCAACGGTTATTTATCGCCTGAACAAAAGCAACAAGCGGCCGCACTTTACCGGACTCTTCAAAAAACCAAAGTTGAACTGAGTGTAAGCACTAACTTTTCTGAACTGGAAAAAGCAGCCGAAGAAGATTTAAGTCAAGCAGGCTTTGTACCTGACTACTTCAGTATTCGTAATGCAAAAGACTTGCAGGAAGCGACCGCCGAGGACACTGAGTGGGTAATCCTGGCAGCCGCCTTTATGGGAAAAACGCGCCTGATTGACAACCTAAGGGTTTCCAACACCAGCGCTAGGTAAGCATACCGAGTTCACGCATTTCGGTATGCAGTGCGCCTCGCAAACTGGTCGCTTTTGAGGCAATTTGACGCTGCTCATTCAAAACTTCCTGCAGCATTTCATCGGTTGTTAATGGGTTAGCCAGCACCACACGAAACACCACGGTTGGCTCATGGTGATATTGGCCTGGCGTTAGCTTCGTACGCGACACAAAAGATTGGCCACTTTCCCGCTGACGCTTTTGAATATAGCGGGTCAGGGCATTCAAATGAGGAGTCAGCCGCGCCAGCTGCTCAGGCGTTGCTTTTTCCAGAGCCGCTTTCACTTTAGCCGGAACAAAACGGTACGTTAAAATACAAAGCTCAGGCTCTGTAATCACTTCAAAATCGTCCTGCTCTGCAATGAGCTTTGAGAAATAACGCGCTTTATCAATGCTGTTATTAATCAGTAATTCATAACCCCGGCGCCCAATAACGTGCATAGCCGAAAATACCATCATGGCCATACCCGCTCGCGAACCTTCCATTGAATGCGAACCCAAATCCTTAGAGCCCTGACGAATAATGTATTCCGCATGGTGTTCTATAGATTTGACCAAAGACGGATTCTTAAACAACACCAAACCCGCACCCATAGGCACATACATTTGTTTGTGAGCATCAATAGTGACACTGTCGGCCCGTTCAATACCAGCCAATAACGGACGGTGCTGTTCAGACAATAACGTTGCCCCACCCCAGGCAGCATCAACATGAAAGTGAGCATCCACTTCTTCCGCAACCGCTGCCATATCGTCCAGCGGATCAATGTGCCCCGTTTCCGTTGTACCTGCAACACCAACCAGCGCCAGCACCTTGCCGCCCTCTTTTGCAATCTGTTCACAGGTCTTACGCAACTCATCTATACGAATGCGGTTATCACTGTCTGTCGCCACTGAGACTAAATTCTTACGACCAATACCCAGTACATCAGCTGCTTTGCTCAGCGAATAGTGCCCTCGCTCAGACACCACCACCGTTAGCTTAGAGTAGCCATAATGCTGAAGACCGGCAGCCAGGCCATCGGCTGCAATACCGGCAAAGTCACCGTCAGCCTGCAATAAGCGGTTACGGGCTACCCAAAGCGCCGTCATATTGGCGATGGTTCCACCCGAACAAAACGCCCCCAAAGAATGCTGAGCACTGTGCATCCAGCGGTTATAGAACGGTGCATCCTGTTGATACACCAAATGATGCAGCATGCCGATAACGTTACGCTCTAAAGGCGTAAAGGCCTTGGAGGTTTCAATTTTTACCAGGTTCTGATTGAGCCCGACCATCAGTTTGGCCAATGGCAAAAGGAAATACGGCAGGGCCGATGTCATGTGACCAATAAAGCGAGGCGATGCTGTATGCACAGAATGTGCAACCAACTTATCCAGCAGAAACTCGGTATGGTCAGAAACAAACTGAGGCTCTTCCGGGATCTGTGATTTATCGAAGTCCCTTTCAATTTCCTGCAACGGCTTCTCACGGGCGACAATGTGCTCACCCAGAAACCCCATCAGGTTTTCTGAAAGGTGCTTTTCGATTTTACCCAGCGTCGAGTCCGGTGCCTCTGGTATGGTAAATATACGATACAGAGATTCCTGGCTGACTTCCGCTATGTCATTTTTGGGGCTCAATCAAGACTCCTTAGATAGGTTCGCATGCAGTTGCCATAACGCCTGGCCGCTGTTTTTATATTTACGTTCAAACGGTGTTATCGGGTCTGCGTTGTCTGCCAATAACGAAATATCGGCATGGTACCCGCTCACCTTAAGTGCCTGAGCCACTTCAAGCAAGTACAGGCTCCAGTTTGAACGCATCTGCAGTTGACCACCCAGCGCAACAACGTCTTTCCATACTGGACTACCGTGCCAGCGACGCGATAAGTGAGCAGATTTAGGCCAGGGGTTGGGATATAAAATGCAATGCTGCTGTGGCTGCCAATTCGCCTGGTTAGCCAGTCGCCAGAAGTCATTCAAGTCAGCCCGCACAACCCAGTAGCGCTGACCATTCTCGCCGCTCTGGTAGTGGCTGTGCCGTTCTACCCGGTGCGCCGATTTATCGACACCAATAACCATTGCGTGAGGATTAAGCTCTGCCAGTTTCGCGGTGCTTTCTCCAACACCACAGCAGGAGTCGAGAATAATTGGCCCGCCCCAGCTTTCAACTTGTGCGTTAATTTCATCAAACGCCTGCTGGTTATGCTCCTGAATCGGCTTCAGAAACTCGCTTTGCAAATGACGACGAACCACCGCTTCGGTATCTTCGTGCGGCCCGTTTTGATTCGTCGTAACTGGTCTTGCCTGCTGCATCAGGAGCGAATTCCTATGCCTTTATCCAGAATATAATAAGCCGCCGCGAAAAACAGAATATTAAAACCAACTAAGACTCCTATAGCCAGGCCAATGCTTACATCAGACTGTCCTAAAAAGCCGTAACGAAAACCGTTAACCATATAAAGAACAGGGTTTGCCATAGAAACCTTTTGCCAAAACTCAGGTAACAAGCTGACTGAGTAAAACACCCCGCCTAAATAGGTAAGAGGCGTTAAAACGAACGTTGGCACAATAGAAATATCGTCAAAAGTCTTACCGTAAACCGCATTAATTAGTCCGCCCAGACAGAATAAGGTCGAGGTTAAGACCACGGTTAAGATGACATAACCAATATGGGCAATCTGGATATCGGCAAATAAGAAGGATACGCAGGTGACAATAACGGCAACAATCATCGCCCTTGCCATACCACCACCGACATAACCGGCAATAATAACGGCAGTAGGTACCGGCGACACCAGCATTTCTTCAATGTTGCGCTGAAATTTAGCACTAAAGAATGACGATGCGACATTAGAATAGGAGTTAGTAATGACTGACATCATGATAAGCCCGGGCACAATAAACTCCATATAACCCACGCCACTCATGTCACCAATTCGTTCACCCACAATGCTACCGAAAATGACAAAATACAGAGTCATAGTGATAGCAGGCGGTACCAGAGTTTGTATCCAAATACGGAGAAAACGGGTGCACTCTTTAATCCAGATGGTTTTTAACGCGATAAAGTTAGCGGCGGAATGACTCATTTCGCGGCCTCCTGCTGACGCCCTTGTTCTACCATAGACACAAACAGCTCCTCTAAACGGTTCGCTTTATTACGCATCGATAAGACTTTTACCTTTTGTGCTGAAAGCTGCTCGAATACCGCATTCAGTCCGGCATCCTTATCTACCTCAACTTCTAACGTATGTTCGTCTTTCCAGAGGTGGTTGAAGTCTTTAATCTCAGCTCCGTTATGGCCAGGGGCCAGGTCCAGCACAAAAGTCTCCCGACTTAACTGCGCCAGCAAACGCTTCATTGAGGTGTCTTCAATAATACGACCACTATCAATGATGCCTATATTACGACACAGAGTTTCCGCCTCTTCTAAATAATGTGTGGTCAAAATGATGGTAATGCCTTGTTGATTTATTTTTGTCAGGTAGTCCCACATTGAACGTCTAAGCTCAATATCGACACCCGCTGTCGGCTCATCAAGAATCAACAGTTTCGGTTCGTGCAATAACGCCCGGGCAATCATCAGGCGTCGCTTCATACCACCGGAAAGCGACCGCGATGGTTCATTACGCTTATCCCACAACCCAAGTTGTTTAAGGTATTTCTCTGAGCGTTCTTTCGCTAGCGAACGAGGCACACCGTAATAGCCCGCTTGATTCACCACTATCTGATGCACTGTTTCAAATTGGTTGAAGTTAAACTCCTGAGGTACCAGGCCAATTTGACGTTTTAAGTCAGTAAGTTGTGTATCCAGGTCATAACCAAATACCTTTACCTTGCCTGACGTCTTATTAACCAGCGAAGAAATAATACCAATAGTGGTCGACTTGCCGGCACCATTAGGACCTAGCAGAGCATAGAAATCGCCCTCTTCGACCACCAAATTAATACCTTTCAGGGCTTCAAAGCCACCGCGGTATGTTTTGCGTAAGTCTTCAATTTCTAAAGCTTTCATAAACCTCTTTATGACTCCTTTCCATAGCCCCAGCGGCTAACTAAACGCTGCTCAAGGCCCAGGTGGTCTAAAATTCTGGCCACCATAAAATCAATTAAATCATCAATACTTTCGGGTTGATGATAAAAGCCAGGCGCTGCCGGCATTATGGTCACGCCCTGCTGACTGAGTTGCAGCATATTCTGTAAATGAATAGTTGAAAGCGGCGACTCTCTCGGCACCAAAATAAGTTGGCCGCGCTCTTTCATTACGACATCGGCAGCTCGCTCGATCAGCGTATTGCTACTGCCATGGGCAATGGCTGACAAAGTACTGGTTGAACAAGGACAAACCACCATTTTAGCAGGTGCCGCTGAACCAGATGCGACCGGCGAAAACCACTCTTCTTTGCCGTAGACTTTGAGCTTTTCAGCATCTACCGAAAAGTGCTCACACAGCATAGAAGCTGCTTTCTCAGGAGCTGCCGGAATTTGCATATTCTGCTCTGTGGCCAGCACTACTCGCGCGGCACTTGAGATCAACAACAGTACCTGTTGATCTTGATCAAGTAGGCATTGTAGCAAACGCAGGGCATAAGGGGCACCCGAGGCGCCGGTTATCGCAACAGTGATTCTATTGTCGTTTTTCATGACTCGGCTCCTGTGTCATCCAGTTCTTGCAGCGCTTTAAGAAAACGTTGATGCAAGCCATCGAAACTGCCGTTACTCATAATCAGTACAGAGTCCCCCGCTTGCGCTTCGGTCAACAACCCTGCCAGCAAATCATCTGTAGATTCAAACACATGAGCATTCGGCATTTTTTCAGCTAAGCGCCACTTCAGCCCTTCTGGCTGCAGTACAAATATGTCGTCGGCATCGGCTAACGACTCAGCCAGAGTATCGCTGTGAACCCCCATTTTCATGGTATTTGATCTGGGCTCCAGTACGGCAATAATGCGGCTCGTTGGTTGATGCTGTCGCAAGCCAGATACGGTTGTTTTGATTGCACTGGGGTGATGGGCAAAATCATCAAAGACCTTTATACCACCGTATTCACCCAATAACTCCATGCGCCGTTTCGGGCTTTTAAATAAGGCAAGAGCCTGTGCGCTTTGCTCTGCTTTAATACCAACATGAGCTGCAGCAATAATGGCCATCATGGCGTTATTTACATTGTGGGTCCCCAGGATGTTCCAGTTAACCCGTGCGATACACTTGCCCTGATAATGTACTTCAAACTCAGTCCCATCAGCTTTAAGCAGTTTAGCCTGCCATTCGCCTTCCTCTCCGACACGTACGACCGGGCTCCAGCAACCTTGCTCAATGACCGCTTCCAGAGCGGCATCATCGCTGGGTAAAATCACCTGTCCGGTATCGGGAACCACCCGCAGTAAATGCGCAAATTGTCGCTGAATAGAAGCTAAGTCAGGGAAGATATCCGCATGATCGAACTCAAGGTTATTCAGAATCAAAGTATCCGGAGCGTAATGAACAAATTTAGAACGCTTATCGAAGAAGGCCGTATCGTACTCGTCCGCTTCAATGACAAAAAAGTTGGAATCGGTTAGGCGTGCACTCACAGGGAAATTCCCCGGTACGCCACCAATCATAAAACCGGGTTCAAAACCGCTATCTTGTAAAATCCAGCTCAGCATACTGGCTGTCGTGGTTTTTCCATGAGTGCCGGCAACCGCCAGCACCCAGCGTTGAGTCAACACATTATCGTGCAGCCACTGCGCGCCAGAAACGTAGGGAATGCGCTCGCGTAGGACTGCTTCTACTTCATCGTTACCGCGGCTTAGCGCGTTACCAATAATCACCATATCGGGGCGCGGCTTTAAGTTGTTCTGCGAATATCCCTGCATTAATTCAATGCCGAGATTTTCCAGTTGCGTACTCATAGGCGGATAGACTTGAGCGTCAGACCCGGTAACACGGTGTCCCAATTGCTGTGCTATAGCGGCGACGCCCCCCATGAAAGTACCGCAAATCCCGACGATATGAATGTGCATGCGTTATCCAAACCCGTTCGTTTAAAAAATATCGAAAGTGTACCACCGTCGTCGCTGACAAGCAGGATTTTTACCAAAAAATAAGGTATCATTTGCGCTCTCTGAACATACATTTGTAAGCATCCAACAACCAGAGCTGCAGGAACTTTCATGAAACGTTTATTACCAACACTGAGAGCGGATCAAACCAGCGAGTCGCTTATCTCTGTTATTAACACCATTCAAATTGCGGCCAAGGAAATTTCTTTCCGTCTGCACCAGGGCGCATTAGCCGGTGTATTAGGCTCAACACTGGATGAAAACATTCAGGGCGAGACACAGAAAAAACTCGATGTTGTTGCAAATCAGCTGTTAAAAACTCTGTTGCTGGAATCACCTAACGTACATGCTATTGCTTCTGAAGAAGAAGATTCCATTGTCGAAAGCCCAAATTCAGGACATTATTTGGTTGCCTTTGACCCGTTGGATGGCAGCTCTAACATCGATATAAATGGTGGTGTTGGTACTATTTTCTCTATTCTGCGCAAGCCCGAAGGCGAAGAAACCAGCGAGAACATGTTTTTGCAGCCCGGCAAAGCTCAGGTAGCAGCAGGCTATGTTTTGTATGGACCGGCGACCATGTTGGTTATGACCACAGGCAAAGCAGTGCGCATTTACACTCTGGATCAAACCGTTGGTGAGTTTTTACTGACCCACGAAAAAGCAGAAATTCCGAAAGACACCAAAGAGTTCGCGATTAATATGTCGAACCGCCGTCACTGGGCCGATCCTATTCGCGCCTATATTACTGATTTACTCGACGGTGAAGAAGGTCCTCGCGGCAAGAATTTTAATATGCGCTGGAACGCCGCTATGGTCTCCGACGTACACCGTGTGATTTCACGCGGCGGATTGTTCACTTACCCCTGGGATGCCCGTAACCCCGACAAACCTTTTAAACTGCGCCTTTTATATGAAGTTGCGCCAATGTCTATGCTGGTTGAAAAAGCCGGCGGTAAAGCGACTGACGGTTATCGTCGTTTAATGGAGATTGTGCCGGAACATATTCACCAACGGGTATCCGTGGTTATGGGGTCCGCAAACGAAGTGGATATGTGTATGGAGTACCACAGTAAGCACCCAAAACCTTATTAGACTGATATCGATATTGCGTGAAAAGGTCCAACCGTTATAATCGCGCAGTAACTTTTATTTTATACATACAGCAGGAAGTACTATGAGCTTAGGAAACGTCACCGCAGGCGCCAATATGCCTGAAGAAGTTAACGTTATTATCGAGATCCCGGCAAACGCTGACCCGATCAAATACGAAGTCGATAAAGACACTGGTACACTTTGGGTTGACCGCTTTATGTCGACACCAATGTTCTATCCGGCGAACTACGGTTTCGTTAACGAAACCTTGTCATTAGATGGCGACCCGGTTGATGTGTTAGTGCCTACTCCATACCCTCTGCAGGCAGGTTCTGTCATCAAATGCCGTCCAGTTGGCGTATTGAAAATGACGGACGAGTCGGGTGAAGACGCAAAAGTCATTGCTGTTCCGGTGAGTAAACTGACCAAAGAATACGACCACATCAACGACATTGATGACTTGCCAGAGCTGCTTAAAGCACAAATCACTCACTTCTTCGAGCGTTACAAAGAGCTTGAAAAAGGCAAGTGGGTTAAGGTTGACGGCTGGGCTGACGCAGCTGCCGCAAAAGAAGAAATTGTGTCTTCTTTTGAGCGCGCAAAAAAATCTTAATTTAGAGTGAACCATAGCACCGACATAATGCATGCTGTCAGCATAGAAAAGTTACTCTTTTCATGGTCTGGACAACAGCCCACCCTGGATATTCCTGCCTGGCAGATAAAACAAGGTGAGACGGTGCTGCTGCGCGGCCCCAGCGGTAGTGGTAAATCAACACTGCTATCGCTGTTGGCCGGCATTAATACCCCACAAAGTGGCTCTTTAAATCTATTTGAAACCGCTTTTTCCAGTTTGTCCGGCAGACAGCGTGACCGTTATCGTGCCGACAACATTGGCTATATTTTTCAGCAATTCAATTTGCTGCCCTATTTATCGGCTCTAGATAATGCGCTGCTCGCCTGTCAATTTTCCAAAAAAAGGCGGCAACGTATCGCAGAACAAGGCAGCTCTGCTGAAGCGACAGCACATGAGATGCTGCAGCGCTTAGGGTTAAATTCCGCACAAATTGAGCAACCGGCTCATACTCTGAGTGTTGGTCAGCAGCAACGTGTTGCCGCGGCACGCGCCTTGTTGGGTGCTCCTAAGCTTCTTATAGCGGATGAACCAACCTCTGCA
Source organism: Idiomarina sp. UBA4206 (assembly GCF_002383015.1). Classification (NCBI taxonomy): domain Bacteria; kingdom Pseudomonadati; phylum Pseudomonadota; class Gammaproteobacteria; order Alteromonadales; family Idiomarinaceae; genus Idiomarina; species Idiomarina sp. UBA4206. The sequence goes on along the minus strand of NZ_DFTS01000039.1, from coordinate 8,582 downwards.
CTCGACGCCGAGCATCGGGATACGTTTATTCAATTGTTGCTTGAGCTCAGTAGCCAAAATAACACCACAGTTATTTTTGTCACTCATGACGCTGCATTGTCATCCTACTTTGATAAGCATGTTGAGCTTAATGAGCTCAATCAGGCAGGAGCTCAACCATGATCCGCCTGGCCATAAAAAGCTTAATGAACAGGCGCGCCAGTGTTCTGCTGACTGTTATTGCTATTGCCGTCAGCGTTACCTTACTGCTAGCTGTGGAACGGGTTCGCGAACAGGTGCAAAGTCATTTTGCTAATACGGTTTCTGGCACTGACTTAATAATTGGCGCCCGAACCGGACAGACACAATTACTACTGTCTTCAGTCTTCCACATTGGCAGCATGACCAACAATATGAGCTGGGAAAGCTTTGAAGATATTCGTGAACGCCCCGAAGTCAGTTGGGCAATACCTATGTCATTAGGTGACAGCGTTCAGGGCCTGCCCGTTGTCGCAACAACCAATGCCTACTTTGAGCATTTTAAGTACGGCAACAAGCAGGCTCTGGA
>NZ_DFTS01000039.1:1839-7972 GCF_002383015.1 Idiomarina sp. UBA4206 | reverse complement strand
ACAAGCAGGCTCTGGAGTTTTCTCAAGGTAGTGCTTTTGCTTCAGATGAGGAAGTCGTACTAGGAGCCGATGCCGCCGAGAAGCTCTCTAAAACCATGGGTGACGACATTATTATTGCTCATGGCAGCGGTGGCATTAGTTTCAGCGAACATGACCAGCATCCGCTTACTGTCACTGGTGTCCTGCAACGAACAGGAACTCCGGTTGATCAGGCTGTGTTCGTTACATTACACAGCCTTGAAATGATTCACAGCGGTGAGCATGAGCATTCTGGTCACGATCATCACAATGAAGCCCCGGCAGACAGCATCAGCGCGGCCCTGCTTGGCTTAAAGGCAAAACCACTGGCTTTGCGCTTGCAGCGTCAGATAAATACTTATGAGAAAGAGCCCTTAACCGCTCTTTTACCGGGTATGACCTTGCAGGAGCTATGGAAAACGCTGCGAGTCTTTGAGCAGGCTTTAACAGCAATATCGGCAATGGTTGTACTCATAGGTTTATTGGGCATGCTGACAATTATGTTGGCCAGCTTAAGGGAACGCCGCCGCGAAATGGCTGTCCTAAGAGCAGTTGGAGCTGGTCCTGGAACCATATTCGGCCTGTTGCTCAGTGAGGCTCTGCTATTAACTGTAGTTGGTGCTTTTTCCGGCTTACTTCTGCTATATGGTCTGCAGTGGTCATTAGCCGGCGTTATTCAGTCTCAGACAGGACTAATACTCAGCACCACCTGGCCTGGCGCTAGTGAATGGTGGCGTATGGCACTCGTGATTATTGTCGGCTTTATGTTAAGTTTAATTCCGGCCTGGCGAGCTTATCGCCAATCTCTTGCAGACGGACTTACGGTGAAAATATGAAGAAGTTATTAGCGGTTGTATTATTAATGCTAACTTTTCCCGCATTTGCGGCTGCGGAAAAAATTGGCTGGAAAGATTTAATTCCCGAAGGTTTTACACCGCCTCCGGTTAAGCCTCAATCATATTATGATGCTAACCCTGAAGAAGATCGGCAGACTAACCTGGACGCCCCGGTAGTCGAGTCACTGAACGGAAAGAAAGTCCGTATTCCCGGGTATGTTGTTCAACTAGAAGGGGATGCTGATAAGGTCACTGAGTTTCTGTTGGTTCCTTATTTTGGTGCCTGCATTCATGTGCCACCACCACCTCCCAATCAAATTATCCATGTTGAGTATGAAGAAGGTGTTCCGTATGAGAACACTTATGATGCCGTCTGGATAGAAGGCACCATAAAGGTTGAACGCAAAGAAGGTGATCTTGCTGTTGTCGGCTATCAAATGGATGCCGATAGCGTTGAAGTTTACAACTAAGAGTAACTCATTTGCTTTTGCAGCAAGCTTATTAATTGATCCGCGGGCATAGGTTTAGCAAAGAAATAACCTTGCCCCTCGGCGCATTCTAATCCTAAAAAGTAATCGAGCTGACTCTGTTCTTCAATTCCTTCAGCTAAAACATTCAAGCCCAAACGACCGGCCATATCGACAATAGTTTCGATGATGATTTGTCCACTCGCCTGATCGGAGTTGTTTACAAAGGTTTTATCTATCTTAATTCGGTCAAGCGGCAGCTTCTGAAGATAGCTTAGCGACGAAAAGCCAACGCCGAAATCGTCAATGGCAACTTTTATACCTTGCTGCTTTAATCGTCTTAAAATATCAGCTACCAGATCAGGATCTTCCATAACGATACTTTCAGTAATTTCTAATTCAATTCGTTCCGGGTTAATTCCCCATTGTTCAATTTGTTTTTCAACAAGCTCTGGGAAGTCGCGTTTACGAAACTGAGGTACCGATACGTTAACAGCAACTCTTAACTGTGGCAGACCAATTTCATCAAATGCATTAATTTGCCGGCAAGCCTCTTCAATAACCCAGGAGCCAATTTCTACAATAAGCCCAGAATATTCAGCAAGAGGAATAAATTCAGCCGGCGAAATAAACGAGCCGTCACTTTGAGGCCAGCGTAATAGCGCTTCCACCCCTATGACTTTTTGAGTTGTTAACTCCACCTGAGGCTGATACCAAACTTCCAGTTTTCTGTTAGCAAAATCCGCACGTAATCGGCGTACCAGATGAAGCCTGCGTTGGGTATCTTGCTCCATCGAGGGTTGGTAGTAGTTATAACGGTCAAAAGAGTTATTCTTCGCATTTTTTAAGGCGATATAAACTTGCTTCAATAGCCCTTTGCCATTAACTCTTTCCGGGTTAGCTCCCGATGCAAAGCCGCAGGTAACGCGCAGTGGGATGTAATGCTCGCCAGCTCTAAAAGGTAAAGAAAAAAGCTCATTAAAAGCGTTAGGTGTGACAATATCTGTCGGACCAAAAATACCAAATACATCGGCGGCAATACGGGAAACGAATACATTACTGCCGAGTTGATCAGTAAGGCGTAAAGCTACTGAGCGAAGAAGCAAATTTCCTACATCCTGGCCCAAGCCATCATTTACGTCAGAAAAGTGGTCAATATCGATAACTGCGACCATTTTATCTTTGTCGGGTTTCTCCGACAAAGCCTGAAGGCTTCTTGTAAACTCAGCCCGATTAGGAATACCCGTTAGCGGATCAAGGTACGCGGCAGTTTGTAACTCTTCAAACAAGTTGGCATTTTCAAAACCAACAGCGATATTAGCGAGGAAGACTTCCAGTAACTCTTGATCGTATTCCGCTACAATGTTTTTTGTTTCTATATAGGCTGCGGCTTGATGCACCTGTCCATCAATGAAAAAAACGGTAGCATCCTCAGTATGAATATGACGTTGTTCATTCAGACACTGCCTGACGCTTTTCTCAATTTCGCTTGAGTTCAGCGTTGATAAGCTCTTATTAATACTGTCTGCAAAGTGTCCTGCGGCTCCTAACACTAAAATTTCGTTATCTTTATGAGGGGCTCTGGCACCGACAATGCCCTCTGCACTCAATCCCAGCAAAGACGCAATTTGCGTAACAACCCCTTCAGAAAAATTCACAATGGAATGCTTTTCCATCAGGTTTGACGCTGAATGAATAATTTTTCTCAAACCACGGCGGTTTTCATTAATTGTGCAGAGTTGCTGATAGGAACGGACAGCGGAAAATACAGTCGTTAATAACCGGCTTCGGGTTAATTCCGTTTTAGTTTTGTAATCATTAATATCATAATTCTTTACGACACTTTCTTCCGGTGCATAACCCGGTTGACCAGTACGCAAAACAATCCGAATCTCATCATTGCCAAGTTGCTCTCTAATGGCTTGTGCCACTTTCAAGCCAGCGTTATCGGTTTCCATGACGACATCAAGCAGCACCATCGCAATGTCATCATGCTCGACTAAGCGGTCCAGCGCTTCATTTCCACTGTAAGCATGATGGAACTCAAGCTGGCGGCCACAAATAACAACATCGGCTAAAGCCATCTTAGTCACTGCATGAATTTCCTGATCATCATCGACAATCAGGATTTTCCAAAAACCTTTACTGTATTCCGACTGAATTATTTCGTCATCATCGTGAAGAAATAGAGGTTCGTCTTGACTACTGACCATCCGAGGCCATCCATTAATAAGAAATTACAAACATATAACAATCTAGCTTATATAACGGATGGCCTGCAAGCTTAGAATAGTCTAATTAATCGATTAAAAATGTACTTCTACCCCAAAAAATGGACCTTTAAAGGTGACATCTGAATAAATTTCATCAACATCATCCAGTTCAACAACTGAATGACGGTAGCCCGCATTAAGATTTATATCGACCGCTAAATTTTCTACCAAACGATATTCCACACCAATTTGAGCATCCTGAACTTTACTGTCTTTCACGCTAAGCGCACTGGCATCAGCAAAGAACGTCCAGTCGGTAGCGGGCACCCCCACTCTTGCTGCAACGTAGGCTGTTGGCACGACAACAGAAAAATCCTGACGACCAAAGGTATTACTTATTTCGGTCCGCAAAGTACCGTCAAAGTCCATTGCGTTTATACCAATATCGAAAGACACTAAATCATTATCGAAAATTTCGTAGTATAAAATGTAATCTCTATGACTAAAGTCGTTTTCTCCGTAACCACCATTAACTTCTATAGAGTTTTCTCTGATTTTTATATTAGGAATTAATGGGACTGGATGCTCAAGTGCAATGTAATAGCTGCTGTGATTATCATTTTCGAAATTAGGTTCTATCAAATTAGAACCAACGGCATATTGCCCTTCGTTGTCAGCATTCCAAATTTGACCACCGGCATAAACACCGAAAACGGTGTCAGCTAATACACTACCCGGAGCTACTAATGCAGCTGCCAACACTAAGGTTCTTTTGTACATATCCATTCCTATAAAATTTGAAGCTTTGGTTATTTAACTAAAATTTCTATTTCTTGGCTTGAGCCTGATTCAAAATTTAACGTCAGAGAAAAGCGCTCTTCTGCTTTTAAAGGCGCATTAAGTCCAAACAACATAAAGTGGTAACCACCAGGCTGGAACTTGATAACTTTATTAGGATCAAGAGATAGGGATTCGACAGCTTCCATTTTCATCACATCAGCAGACATAACATGCCGGTGTATTTCTGCCACGCGGCTAACATCCGAGCTGATGTGAGTTATTTTTACGGTTTCATTCCCTGCGTTTTTAAAGGTTGCATAAGCGGCTCCGTTTTCAGTTCCCGGAATGCTGGCACGAGCCCATGCATCGGTAACCGTTAAAGAATCTGCGAAAGCCAGAACAGGTAGACAGCACGCCGCGGCTGCGATTATTTTTAGCATTGCCTTAGCCTCTTAATGTAACTAAGGGCTTATAGTACACGTGATTAGCCTGTTCTAGAAACCTTTGGTTTACGAAAAATAAAGTAAAGAACCAAAACGCAAAGTATAAGAGGCCAGAATAAGCCTATGCCACTGAGTAACAGCGCAACAAGTGCTGCTCCAATACCCAGAAGCACGCTACCAAATACGGTTGCAACGATAAAAAACACCAGACCAACAAAAAATAAGCTCACCAATAATGAAACCGATATTTCAATTACAGATCCAATTGCCATTCCAAAAACAGAAAATATTTCCTCCGCAAAAAATAGCAGCCCAACAATAGATAGAACCAATAACCAACCAAAGCTTCGATTTGACATGACCATGACCTCAGTAACGAACGATTTAAAAAGATTTATTGATACAGTTACAACTACCATGCCAACTATTTAACTTAATGTTTTCAATTAGTTAAAAATATACTTGGAGAGCGGGTATAAAAAAACCGCCACTATTTGGCGGTTTTTACTAATATTCGTTTTTATCAAGAAGCTAGAACTTATACTCAACTTCTGAGTAAAAATACCCACCGTTAAAACCAATAGGGGAGTTGGTTAATGGGTATTTAAAAATACCATTAAACTGATTGCCCTCTGCACGTTCATCAGGGTACTCACTGAATAGGTTCTGAGCTCCAACTCGTAGCGCTAACTCATCGTTCCATTGATAATTCACAGTAACGTCTGTTATCCAATTTGGGCCGTAGGTTTCAGTTCCACTCGTGTAACCTATAGAGTAATTCCCAAAGTAACTAAACTGTACATTACTGGTCCATTTCCCTTTCGTATGCGTTAAACCTATTGATCCTGAATGATCAGGCGTCGATCGGGTCATTCTAATTTGCTCATCACTATCAAACAGAACGTCGTCCAGACCATCCAGCAATTGTGGTAAGTTAATAGAGTCTATTTCCGTATTATTATAACCATACGCCAACTGTGCTTTCAGATCGCCATAAGCACCGACACCAAAAGTTTTACTGGCAACAATATCCAGTCCCTTAGTCGTTGTATCAACAGCATTCAAAAAGAACCGGGCGTTTTCAGCGGATGTTGTCGCTAGAGCTTCTTCAACCGCAGGTGAATCAACCGGTGAAACATCGCCTGACAGAATAATGCGATCTTCAATTTCTATTTGGAACGCATCGATGGTAATAGCAAGACCATCATAACCGTTCCAGACCATTCCCAGACTCACGCTTTCAGATTCCTCAGGTTGCAAGTCGCCAATTCCTAAAGCCTGAGTCACCGGGCTAATGTTATTGAATGTTCCTGACTGCTCTGGCGCCAGGCCATCACCACGATCAACAAACAGCGTAGAAATATTAGTAAAGTAAA
>NZ_DFTS01000039.1:0-1707 GCF_002383015.1 Idiomarina sp. UBA4206 | reverse complement strand
AACACTCGGTGCCCGGAAACCTGTATTAATGGCGCCACGAACCGCAACTCTGTCCGTCAAATCGTATCTTCCGGAAAGCTTCCAACTCGTATTGTTACCAAAGTCGGAGTAATCTTCATGACGAATTGCTGCACCCCACATTAAGTCAGTAGTGAGTTGATTTTCAGCTTCTACATATACACCAAGGTTATCACGCGATTCATCAACCGCCGACTCAGGCGTGAACCCTGTGAAGCCCTGACTTCCGCTTGGGCGATCCTGGTAACCACCATTGATGTAAGAGGCTTCATCGCCGGCAATGACTTCATAAGAATTCTCACGGTAGCTAATACCCATAGCAAGAGAAAGCTCGGAGTTATTGGCAAAAGGAATGAAGCGCTGAGCATCAAATGTCAGGTTCGCTTCACTGTTTTCCAGTGTTCCGGCTTCAAAAGAAGTTGGTGTTAAGTCAGGACCCAAAGATGCGTTCAAAGAGTTTTCAACGTTGTACTGGAATTTGCTGAAACCATAACCACCGCTAAAATCTAGTGTCCACTCGGCCACAGCCCATTCGTATCCGGCATAAGCAGAATAATCATTTACGTCGGGAGCTAAAATTGGCAAGAATCCGTCAGGGTAAATTTCGGTTAATGTATTGCTTTGTAATGCACGACGGTAGAAGGCACCAGACTCTGACGTGCGATCGCTAATACCACCAAAAGCGTAAAAGTTTCCGTCACCTATGCCGATGTCAAGATTGGCAAACAAAGCTGCATTTTCATATTCCGCATCACCGACGTGAAAGCTTTGTCTATCAAAAGTCTGTTCGCGGGGATCAAGCCCACCGCTTGGCAGTTCAGGGTATTGTTGACGCGGATCATTGCCAGCTCGATTTGTTCTGTTTTTGTGATGCAGCTCTCCTGATAACGTAAAAGCGCCGTCATCGCCTATAGAAAAGCCGGAGCTTGCAGACAGTTTCCATTGCTCACCATCGCCTTTATGCGTCTGGCCGGCCTGAAAGTTTGCACTGCCGCCACTGTCATTGTCTTTTAATACGATATTAATCACACCCGCTATGGCATCAGAACCATAAAGGGCTGCCGCTCCGTCTCTTAAAACCTCAATGCGCTTAATTGCCGCAATAGGAATCGCATTTAAGTCTACATTCGAACTGCCGCGTCCGGTGGTGCCGTTTAGATGCACCAAAGCTGAGCTATGGCGTCGCTTACCGTTAATAAGTACCAGCGTATGATCAGGTGACAACCCTCTTAATGAAGCTGGTCGAACGGCGTCCGTACCATCAGTAACAGATGATGAAGGGTAATTGAAACTTGGTACGGCGTATTGAAGCGCCTTTGCTGTTTCCGTAATACCTGTTGCAGCTAAATCTTCGCCACTAATAATATCTACCGGCGCCGAACCATCTGTCGCTGTGCGCATGGACAATCGGGAACCCACCACCTGAATGACTTCTTCCACACTCTCAGCTTCAGAGCCTTGTTGCGCAGACGCAATTGGCGCTATGAAGAATGAACTTGCCAACGCAAGTGTTATCGCATTAAAACGTTTCATACTGCTCTCCCCCTGTGGTTATACAATGAATATAGCAGGAGATCAGTGATTTGGTTCAGTCTGGAAAAACCTTAGATATAAGCAAAAGTTATAATAGCGTGATGCTGAAGTGAGGTATTTTGTGACGGACATAAAAAAACCCCGGCGCGTTAGCAC
>NZ_DFTS01000030.1:22303-22509 GCF_002383015.1 Idiomarina sp. UBA4206 | reverse complement strand
AGGCTCCGTATTCTCTGCGTAGTCAGCCTCAGGTCATGGGTGCAGTATTGGATCAAATTGAGCATGCCTCGGGTATTCTGGTACGCGAAGCTAATGGTGTTACCGACAACCCACTGGTGTTCAGTGAGGAGCAGGATATTATTTCCGGCGGTAACTTCCACGCCGAACCGGTTGCTATGGCGGCGGATATTCTGGCTATTGCGGCT
>NZ_DFTS01000030.1:21306-22147 GCF_002383015.1 Idiomarina sp. UBA4206 | reverse complement strand
CAGACAGCCATTTAAGCAAATTGCCGGCGTTTTTGGTCAATGACGGTGGGGTTAATTCAGGCTTTATGCTGGCGCAGGTTACCGCTGCGGCATTGGCGTCAGAGAATAAAACTCTCGCGCACCCGGCGTCGGTGGATAGCCTGCCAACCTCTGCTAACCAGGAAGACCATGTGTCGATGGCAACCTTTGCAGCACGCCGGTTAACGGACATTGCTAAGAACGTCAGCGACATTATTGCTATTGAGTGGTTAGAAGCGGCGCAAGGTCTGGATTTCCGTCGTCCTTTAAAAGGTGCGGCTGCGGTTGAAACGGCCTTTAACTGTCTGCGTGAGCAAGTGGCGTATTATGCGGAAGACCGCTTCTTTGCTCCGGATATTAAAGCCGCCAGTGACCTGATTCAAAATGGCGAGTTAGCGGCAGTGGTGCAACTACCGCATATTTTGTCTGAAGCTTAAATCTACGGGTTAATCCCGTTTAGCAAGAACCACGAAGCGGCCGGTAAATTCTGCTACCGGCTGCTCTTCGTCAAGTATTTGAGCTTTTAGTGTTAACCGGGCATTTTTGCCTTGTTTTAACGCAGAAAAGTCACCGGTAACATCACTTAACCGTGCTACTGCCCGAGGCTCCTGAGTCACCGGCTTATGGTAATGAATGTTGCCATCGCCCAGTACGACTGACCCTTCAAGTTCCCGCTCCAACAACTGCAAATGCAACAACCCCCAGCAGGTTAAGGTGCCCAGTGAATAAATGCTGCCTGCAAACATGGTGCCGTGTACATTAATGTTCCGTGATAGAACCGCGCGGGTTTCGAAAACACGCCCTGTGTATTGATGAATCTTGC
>NZ_DFTS01000030.1:12994-21254 GCF_002383015.1 Idiomarina sp. UBA4206 | reverse complement strand
GGCCCATGGCATCGGAAATAGGAATGTCTTCCTGCCAGGTTTTCTGTAGCTCAGTACACCATTCGGGTCGATAAATTATGCGGTTATATTCAGTAAAAGACTTACGTAAGTGATGTTCTGCCATTGGGTTATTCACGGTATCGGCTTCTTCCGCGACTTCGTAACCACACTTCTTGTAAAAGCCGATGGTATTGTCGCGTGAGTTGATCACGACATGGGTTGCGCCTTCTTTGCGCGCAGCAAGCTCCAGCGCGTAGATAATAGCAACCCCATGGCCTTCGCCACGGTATTCAGGTGCAACGGCCATAAAGCGTATTTGAGCTTCTTCCGGGCTATTAAAATGCAGCCGGCCAACGGCAACGGCTTCGTCAGCTTCATTCACGACCATTCGGTGATGACCCACTTGATCGTATTCGTCTTGTTCAGAGCCCAGTGGCCGTTGAAAGGGTTCACGCAGAACCCGCCAGCGAAGGTAATAATAACGTTCGAGTTGCTCGTCGGTTTCAGGAGTAATAACGCGATACATGACAGTTATACCTTCAATTCAAATGTAACCGGGCCGTCATTGACCAGTTCAACCTGCATATCGGCCGCAAAACGACCGGTTTCTACCGGAACGCCCTGAGCAGCTATTTTATCGCAAAACACCTGATATAAATGTTGAGCCTGGTCGGGGGTTGCTGCCGATGAGAAACTGGGGCGACGACCTTTACGGGTATCTGCCGCCAGTGTGAATTGAGAAACAACCAGGGCTTTGCCTTGTTGATCAATGACACTGTTATTCATTTTGTCGTCGGCGTCACTAAAAATCCGATAATGAGCAATGCGTTTTGCCAGCTTTTCGGCACTGGTTTCGTCGTCCTGGTGTTCTACTCCGAGCAAAACTAGCAGCCCGTGGTCAATGGCACCGACAACTTCATCGGCAACGGTGACCTTGGCACGGCTAACGCGCTGAATCAGTCCGATCATGAGTACATACCTTTAAAAAAGAGAACCGCTATGGTCGGTGAAAATTCAAAGCAGGTCAATCAGACTTCGGCTCAGGCAGCTGTAACTGATACTCCTCTAAGCTAACGGTTAAAACCGCGCCAATGAGTACAATCAACCAGGAAAGGTAAATCCATACAATAAGAATAGGAATAGTGGCCAGCGCGCCGTAAATGGCCTGATAGGTTGGGAAGAAGGTGATGTACAGTGAAAATAGCTGTTTACTCAGCTCGAATAAAAGTGCCGCGATAACCGCACCAAAGGCGGCATAGCGGAATTTAACCTGACGGTTAGGTACCAGCTGATACATGAGCACAAAGAATACAAAAGAGGTGACAATGGGTACGAACCATAAGACAAAGTTTTGTACACCGGAAACATATTCATCTGCAAACTGGCTGAGCGAAATCAAATAAGACGTGGCTGCCAGACCGGAACCGATAAGTACCGGGCCGAGTGTAAGCAGCATCCAGTAAACCGCAAAAGAAACTAACCAATGTCTACTGCTGGAGTCTCGCCAGATATTATTCAGTGCTTTATCAATGGCTGACATGAGCATAATAGCCACAATGAACAGAAAGCCAACGCCAATGGCTGTCATTTTCGAGGCGTTGGTAACGAACTCATTCAGGTATTGCTCAAGTTGCTCGCCCGAAGTGGGAAGTAAGTTGGCGAACAAGGCCTGTTCAAGGTTTTCCTGTAACTCCTCAAACATGGGGAAAGCGGAAAAAACCGTAAACATGACCACTAACAGAGGCACTAACGACAGCATGCTGACGTATGTTAAATGACCAGCGGTAATGTTCGTATTGTCACTGTTAAACCTCTTACCAAAGTACTTGAGAAAGCCTAAGGTATGTTCGAAATACGATTTCCAGTCAAGTTGCATCATGATGTACTGAGCTAATCCAGTTTAAATAACGTAGGGAAGTATAAACTATCATGATAGAGAGTAGCGCAAATGGCAATGGTGGTATTGGGTGCCGGTGGTGGATTAGGCCAGGCCTTAACACGGGAATTACAAAATCAGTTTCCTGATGAAGAAATTATTGCGTTGTCTCGTCAGCCTCAAACTGGGTTATTTGACTCGGGTAAAATAACCTATTGCCAAATTGATGACTACAGTGAAGACTCGTTGAGCGCGTGGGTGAGTGACTTTAAAAGTGGCGGCAAGCAGCTGACGGGAGTCATTTCAACTATTGGTATGCTGCATGATGAAAAGACGTTTCCAGAAAAGAAATTGTCAGACATTACTGCGGACAATCTGACTAAGTTGTTTTCTGTTAACGCAATAAAGCCGCTATTAGCGCTGAAGGCTTTTTTACCTATTCTTGACCGTAAAAACACCCGGTTTTGGGTGCAGTTGTCGGCAAAAGTGGGCAGCATTGAAGATAATTATCTGGGTGGCTGGTATGCATACCGGTCGAGCAAGGCGGCGTTAAATATGCTACTGAAAACGGCGTCTGTAGAATTAAAACGAACCCATAAAAAATTATCGATAGCAGCGGTGCATCCGGGGACAACAGATACTGACTTATCGAAACCTTTTCAGCAGCGTATTTCAGCCGACAAGTTGTATTCGCCGGAATTGTCCGCAGAACGAATAGTCGAAGTCGTGAAAAATTTGAAACCCGAGCAGTCCGGTGGGTTATGGCACTGGGACGGCTCAGCGTTACCTTATTGATTTAATTTGCTTTTCGTTAAGGAATGTCTCTTAATTGGTATGGGGCACAATGCAGTGCAAGGAGAACACGATGTTATATATTTTAGCGATTTTATTCCCGCCGATTGCAATTCTCTTCACCGGGAAAATATTTCAGGCAATATTTAATGCGATCATCGCCATTATTGGCGTGGTTCTTTTTATTGTATCTTTCGGTGCGTTAGGTGTTATTTATCTGGTCGCTATTATTCACGCTATTATCGCCGTGCATGATTACCGTCAGACCAAACGCGACGAACGCTTAATTAAAGCGGCACGAGGTGACAAATGATGAAATGGACTTTACCAATTGTTGCGGTATTCATACTGTCAGCCTGCCAAAGTGCCTACTACGGCACCATGGAAAAGTTTGGTGTAGAAAAGCGCGACATTTTAGTCGACAGAGTGGATGACGCTCGCGACTCGCAGTCCGATGCGCAGGAGGAGTTCCGTTCAGCGCTTGAGCGTCTGGATACCATGCTGAACATTGATGGTGGCGAGTTGGAACAGCAATACAATGCGCTACGGGACGACTATGAAGACAGTAAAGACGCTGCTGAGAAAGTTCGTAGTCGTATCGATGAAGTTGATGAAGTTGCGAATGACTTGTTCGACGAATGGAGTGAGGAGTTAGGCGAGTACAGCAATGACAATATGCGTCGCGAAAGCGAGCGTCAGTTGCGCGAAACTGAACGGCGTTACGCTGAGTTACTGAGAGTTATGGAACGCGCGGCGGATAAGATGCAGCCGGTTCTGGATAAAATGCAGGACAATGTGCTTTATCTGAAGCATAACCTGAACGCCAAGGCGATTGATGCCATTCGCGGTGAGTTCAGTAATCTGCAAAACGATATTTCCGTACTAATAAAAGACATGGAAGCGGCAGTAGCTGAATCGAACCGCTTTATCGAAGCTATGAAAGATTCCCAATCTTAACGATCAGGAGATGATATGACAGTTTTATTTATTGGTGGCAGTCGCCGTAAAGATTCGCTCAATACCAAGCTCAAGCACCGTTTAGCAGAAGTGGCGGATAAACACGGTATTCGCTATGAGCTGGTTGATGCTGACGCGCTGGATGCTCCGATTTACCACGGTGACTTAGAAGCCGCTGATGGCGTTCCCGAGCCGATGAAAAGGCTGGGTGAAAAAATCCAGTCCGCATCGAAAGTGGTTTTGGTAAGCCCTGAGTATAACTCGTCGGTGTCGCCGTTAGTGAAAAATGCCATCGACTGGGTGTCACGGCTTGATATGGGGGCATGGTCTGGTAAAACGGTTTTATTAGCTGCGGCTTCCCCTGGTGGTTTAGGTGGTTTGCGTGCGGTCAGCCATTTGCGCGATATACTTGCGAATGTAAAAGCCTGGACGGCTCCTATGTGTGCAAGCTGTCCTAATGCCACTGATGAGGCTATTGCTGCAATGGACGAGAGTTTTTTAAAGAGCTTTTTAGAACAAGGAAAGGACTGATTAGTGATTGACTGGCAAATTGTTCAGGAGCTGGGTCCATACTCCTGGAGGGGAATAGGCACGGCACTTTTGTGTGGTGCTATTGTGGGTCTGGAACGACAAATTCGTGGTAAACCGGTTGGTATAAGAACCTCTGCACTGATTATTCTGGGCACCTACCTGTTTTTGGTGGGTGGTTCATCCGTTGTCAGTCAGGGCGGCGATCCATCGCGAGTGATAGGCCAAATTATTACCGGTATCGGCTTTCTTGGCGCCGGTGTTATGCTGGCGCGCGATGGCGTGGTGGTCGGCGTAACATCCGCTGCGACCATCTGGGCTTTGGCGGCCATTGGTATTGCCGTAGGCCTGGGAATGTACGGTGTGGGTATTGTGTTGTCGTTGGTTATTGTTGGCGTGTTGCTTGGCGTTGACCTACTTGAAGACACTTTTCAATCACTAACCCGTGGCGTACACCGAAAATACAGCGGCTGGCGCCGCCGTCGTGGAGACAGTAATGAGCCTTAACGAGTTAAGCCATTGATGTAACTGTCGATGGCCTGGTTCCCGTACTCGACTAAAGGAAAATAGTCTGGTGCGAGCAACCAGTTGTAAATGAGTCCGTCTACCAAAGAAAAAAGACCGATAACAGCAATTCGGGCATCAACTGTTGTTGCTAATTCACCCCTCTCAATAGCTGATTCAAAAAGCTTTTCAATATCGCAGATACATTCATTACGGCCACTTACATGTCGTAATTTAATTGGGTTTACTTCGTCAATGTATTCGCATTTATGAAGTAAAATACTGGCCAGTGAGCGGACTTGCGGGTCTTCCTGAACGCGGCTGATAAATTCCTTCGAGCGCCCTTTAATTTCCTCCAAAGGATCAAACTCGGAGCCTTCAGCGATTTGCTCACGCATTTCATCAATGGGTAGTTTGACGCGTCCCATCAGGGATTCAATGAGATCCATCTTGTTCTCAAAGTGGTGATAGATAGCACCGCGAGTGACACCTGCTTTTTCAGCCACTTGCATCATAGACGTATGGGTTACACCGTTTTCACTAAATAGAGCTTCAGCAGCATCTAATAATTTGGCGCGGGTCTCCATTGCGTCTTCTTTTGTGCGTCGAACCATTTGGGGCTCCAGTTTCTTAACATTCGTTCATTATTATAACGGTTTTTGTTTAATCATGCATCAATGTATGTATATTCTAATACAAGGTTTTCAAAACAATTCGGTAAAAGCGGTTGTGGAATGGGATTTCCGCCCTAATAATAAAGGTATACATTTAGTAAAACGCTGAGGTGTGTGATGAAAAACGAACTCGATAACAAGCTGATGTTGGATGCGTACGAAAAAATCCACACTCATGGTGAAGCCCGTCAGGGGCGTCACTATTTAGAAGGAATTGAAGCTTATACCGACCATGATGGGTATACCGTTTTTTTGGAAGGACATGGCGTTAAGCTGACATTACAATTCCATAACTCGTATCACTTAGACTACGACAACGAAAGACAATACGACCAGTTTATACGGGCCCTTAAAAATATCAGTAAGGGGTATGAAACTCCTGGGCTGGAGAGAGGATGAGCCAACATAAAGCCTATACGGCAATGGAAGAAGTTGCTCACGCGCTAACTCACGGCGTGGGGGCCGTTCTAAGTGTCGTTGCTTTGATTGTCATGTTGGTGTGGACTTCAACTCATGGCGATGCTTTTCATGTTGTAGCGGTGAGTGTATACGGTGCGAGTCTTATTCTGCTTTATACGGCCTCTACACTGTACCACGCATTTCCCTGGCCAAAAATTAAAGCGGTGTTTCAGCAGTTGGATCATGCCGCTATATATGTACTGATAGCCGGTACTTATACGCCATTTGCATTAATTAATCTGAGGGGAGCCTGGGGCTGGACATTGTTAGGCGTAGCTTGGGGTATTGCACTTTTAGGTGTGGTTCTTGAACTTGGCATGAAAAAGCGAATAAAGTGGCTGTCGCTAAGTTTGTATCTTGGTATGGGCTGGATGGCGCTTATAGCGATTAAGCCCATGATTGATAACGTGGATGCTGGTGGCTTGATGTTACTGGTTGCCGGCGGCCTGGCATACACTTTTGGTGTTATTTTTTATGTCTGGAAAACGCTGCCGTACCATCACGCGGTTTGGCATTTATTTGTATTAGCGGGCAGTGTTTTTCACTTCTTTTCTATTTTCTATTTTGTGTTGCCTCAACCGGACTTATTGTCAGTGAACGGATGAGCACGAGTCGGATAATAGACAATAAAAAAGCCCACTATGAAGTGGGCTTTTTACTATCTAACTAAAACTAATTAGCCGTTCTTAGGTTCACGACTTAAACGTTTACGATCGTTTTCTGTCAGAGCACGCTTACGGATACGAATAGATTGTGGTGTTACTTCAACCAGTTCGTCATCGTTAATGAACTCAAGCGCCTGTTCCAGTGTTAAACGAATAGGCGTACTCAGCGTTTGCGCTTCATCCGTACCAGAGGCACGAACGTTGGTTAGCTGCTTACCCTTCAGACAGTTTACTGTCAGGTCGTTTGAACGGTTATGAATACCAATGATCTGGCCTTCATAAACTTCATCACCGTGCGATGCAAATAGCTTACCGCGTTCCTGCAGATTAAACAGAGAGTAAGTCAGAGCTTTACCCTGAGCATTTGAAATCAGTACACCGTTACTACGCTGACCAATGGTGCCGCCTTTGTGCGGGCCGTAGTGGTCAAACGTATGGTACATCAGGCCAGTACCAGAGGTTAAGGTCATAAACTCTGTCTGGAAGCCAATCAAACCACGGCTTGGTACTTCAAAGTCGACGCGAACGCGACCTTTACCGTCTGGTGTCATGTTGGTCATTTCGGCTTTACGTAAGCCTAATTTTTCCATAACGGCACCTTGATGCTGCTCTTCAATATCAACCGTCATGGTTTCGTAAGGTTCCAGTTTCTTACCATCTTCGTGCTTGATAATAACTTCCGGACGAGAAACGGCTAACTCGAAGCCTTCACGGCGCATGTTTTCGATAAGAACACCTAAGTGCAGCTCACCACGGCCTGATACACGGAAACGGTCCGGGTTATCAGTTTCTTCAACGCGCAGTGCGACGTTGTGAACCAACTCTTGCTGCAAACGCTCAAGAATTTGACGAGAGGTAACAAACTTACCTTCTTTACCCGCGAAAGGTGAGGTGTTGACCTGGAAGGTCATGGTTACAGTAGGCTCATCAACGGTTAACGGCTTCATTGCCTCGGCTTTACCAACCGCACAAACGGTGTCGGAGATTTTTAATTCGCCCAGGCCGGTAATAGCGCAAATGTCGCCTGCTGCTGCTTTGTCGGCTTCAATACGGTCCAGACCTAAGTAACTAAAGACTTTACCAATTTTGCCGCTGCGCTCTTTGCCGTCAGCACCAACAATAGTAACTGGTTGGTTAACTTTAACGCTACCACGGGTAACACGGCCGATACCGATAACGCCTAAGTAGCTTGAGTAATCCAGCTGTGACACCTGCATCTGCAGGTCACTTTCGGGGTCTGCGTCCGGGTGACTTACCTTATTAACGATAGTTTCGAACAATGGCGTCATGTCGCCATCCTGATCGTCTGCGTCTAATGATGCCCAGCCATTAAGTGCTGATGCATAAACAACCGGGAAGTCCAGCTGCTCGTCGGTAGCGCCGAGGTTGTCAAACAAGTCGAAGACCTGATCCATAACCCAGTCTGGGCGCGCACCAGGACGGTCAACTTTGTTGATAACCAATATTGGATTAAGACCGTGAGAGAAGGCTTTCTGCGTGACAAATCGAGTTTGAGGCATAGGGCCGTCAACGGCGTCAACCACTAACAATACAGAATCCGCCATAGAAAGTACGCGCTCAACTTCGCCGCCAAAGTCGGCGTGTCCTGGAGTATCCAGAATGTTAATGCGGTAATCTTGCCAGTTAACCGCGGTATTTTTAGCCAGAATGGTAATGCCACGCTCTTTTTCAAGATCGTTGGAATCCATAATACGGTCTTCTATCTCACCACGGCTTTCTAACGTGCCGGATTGTTGCAACAACTTGTCGACTAGGGTGGTTTTACCATGGTCAACGTGCGCGAT
>NZ_DFTS01000030.1:12471-12934 GCF_002383015.1 Idiomarina sp. UBA4206 | reverse complement strand
TTACCATGGTCAACGTGCGCGATAATCGCGATGTTGCGTAATTTTTCTATATCAAATACCTGAATTGTCATTAAGAACTGCCTGTAGTTGTCCGGGAGCGAAACCCGTCCAAGGGGTTTTGTGAAAAATAGCGGCGTATTCTACCTTTTTGAGTTGGATTAAGAAAGGGCTGATTGTTTTTTGTCCATTATATTTTCTTTTCCTTTCTCTTTGTTTTGCACCAAAAATGTGCGATATGCGCTATACTGGTGCATATAAACTTTTAAAAGAAGACTGAATTTAACTTAATAGTATGAATATAAAGAGAAAGTTCAGTTGGCACAGGCTTTGCTATACTTAGGCTGTATTTTTAGACGCTGTCTACGGAGGACAACATGTCAGCTAATAAGATTTTCGATACCATTAAAGAACACGACGTAAAATTCGTCGACTTACGCTTTACCGACACCAAAGGTAAAGAGCA
>NZ_DFTS01000030.1:11991-12361 GCF_002383015.1 Idiomarina sp. UBA4206 | reverse complement strand
ACCAAAGGTAAAGAGCAGCACGTCACTATTCCGGTGTCGCAAATCGATGAAGACTTCTTTGAAGAAGGCAAAATGTTTGATGGTTCATCTATTTCCGGCTGGAAAGGGATTAACGAATCGGACATGGTGCTAATGCCCGATAATGAGTCTGCCGTTCTGGACCCGTTTACTGATGAAATCACCCTGAATGTCCGCTGTGACATTCTTGAGCCTGAAACCATGCAAGGTTACAGCCGTGACCCTCGTTCAATTGCTAAGCGTGCAGAAGAATTCCTGCGCTCGTCAGGTATTGCCGACGAAGCTTACTTTGGCCCTGAGCCAGAATTTTTCCTGTTCAATGACGTTCGTTTCCACACCGATATGAGTGGTT
>NZ_DFTS01000030.1:11196-11899 GCF_002383015.1 Idiomarina sp. UBA4206 | reverse complement strand
ATGAGTGGTTCGTTCTACAAAATTGATGCAGAAGAAGCGAAATGGAACTCTGGTCGTGAATATTCAGAAGGTAACCTGGCTCACCGTCCTGGCGTAAAAGGCGGTTATTTCCCGGTACCTCCGGTTGACTCTGCACATGACATCCGCGGCACTATGAGCCTGGTTATGGAAGACATGGGCCTTGTTGTTGAAGCGCATCATCATGAAGTAGCCACTGCTGGTCAAAACGAAGTAGCAACTCGCTTTAATACTCTGACATCTAAAGCTGATGAGATGCAGGTTTACAAATACGTTGTGCATAACGTAGCGCACTCTTATGGCATGACAGCAACCTTTATGCCGAAGCCACTGGTTGGTGATAACGGTTCTGGTATGCACGTGCATATGTCTCTGAATAAAGGTGGCGAGAACTTATTTGCCGGCGACCAATATGCAGGGCTTAGCGAAACGGCATTGTATTACATTGGTGGTATTATCAAGCACGCTCGTGCTATTAACGCCTTTGCGAATGCTTCAACTAACTCGTACAAGCGTCTGGTTCCTGGTTTTGAAGCTCCGGTAATGCTGGCTTACTCAGCGCGTAACCGCTCGGCTTCTATTCGTATTCCATTGGTTTCCAGCGCCAAAGGTCGTCGTATTGAAGTGCGCTTCCCTGACCCAAGTGCCAACCCTTACCTGGCCTTTACTGCCTTATTAATGGCGG
>NZ_DFTS01000030.1:8571-11104 GCF_002383015.1 Idiomarina sp. UBA4206 | reverse complement strand
TTTACTGCCTTATTAATGGCGGGTCTTGACGGTATCCGTAACAAGATCCATCCAGGCGATGCAATGGACAAAGATTTATACAATCTGCCTCCTGAAGAAGCGAAAGACATCCCGACGGTTTGTCATTCACTGGAAATGGCTCTGGAAGCTCTGGATAAAGACCGTGACTTCCTGAAACAGGGCGGCGTTATGGATGACGACATGATTGATGCTTACATCGATCTGAAATATAACGAAGTAGAGACATTGAAGAAGACTACCCACCCGGTAGAATTCGATATGTACTACAGCGTTTAATGGCGAATTATCGGGTGAGGCTTTTAGCCTTGCCCGATTGCACCAATACGGTGCATAACCCTCTCCTGCCTTCGTGAATAACAACGCGCTACTTAACCAATTACTCACAGGCATACTCATCCTTGATGACCGCCTGACCATTCGTTATGTCAATTCATCCGCGGAATCGTTGCTGGATCACAGCGCCAAGCGACTATTAGGTGAACTGTTTAGCGCCGCGTTTTATCATTGTTCTCTGGCGTCGGAAACATTAATAGAATGCCTGAATAGTGAGCAGACTGTGCTGAATGCGGAAGTTCATTTTGCACTGCATTCTGGTCACGATATTCGTGTGGAAACCAGTATTCAGACAGTTGATCAAGAATTTGGCCGGGCATTGTTGCTGGAACTCAAACAAGTTGATCAATTGCGACGCATCAACCAGGAAGATCAGCAGCGTAATCAGTTATTTGCGACACAGCATTTACTACGCGGTATGGCTCACGAAATAAAGAATCCGTTAGGTGGTTTGCGAGGCGCTGCGCAGCTACTGGCAAGGCAGCTTCCCGATGAAAAACTGACCGAGTATACCGACTTGATTATCAGTCAGTCTGATCGTTTACGGTACCTGGTGGACAGACTGTTAGGGCCAACTAAGCGTGGTGAATCAAAGCTGACCAATATTCATGAAGTACTGGAGCGTGTGGTTCGGACACTAACTTATGAGTACGGCGAGTCACTGAAGCTGACCAGGGACTATGACCCTTCTTTACCGGACATTCGGGTGGTGCCTGAAGCTTGTGAGCAAGTGTTCCTGAATATTGCCCAGAATGCGGCGCAAGCTATGTCGGGTGCTGGCACTATTGTCATTAAGACTCGGGTCGAGCACCAATTGACGTTGTTTGGTCTGCGTTATCGGCAGTGCGCGGTGGTGACCGTTACCGATAACGGACCCGGCATACCGGCGGAGTTACGCGATACATTATTTTACCCTTTAATTAGCGGACGTGCAGAGGGAACCGGCCTGGGTCTTTCGTTGGCGCAAAACCTTGTGCACCAGCATAAGGGCAAAATTGAATTTGACTCAAGCCCGGGCAAAACCCGGTTCTCAGTTTATTTGCCGTACCTTACTGCAGACAATGGTAACGAGGTAATAGATGACCACTAATGCTCAGTTATGGATCATTGATGACGATGACTCAATTCGGTGGGTTTTGGAAAAAGCTTTTGCCGACAGTCGCTATCATGTTCGCAGTTTTGCTAACGGAGAAGACTTTTTTTCCGCATTAAAAGCCGATGCTCCGACTGTGGTGCTGACGGATATTCGAATGCCCGGCGAAAACGGTCTGGCCGTGCTTGAAAAATTAGGCCGTGAGCAGCCGCAATTGCCAGTGGTGGTGATGACCGCACATTCAGACCTTGAAACCACGGTAAAGGCATTTCAAGGTGGGGCTTTTGAGTATTTAGCGAAGCCTTTCGATATTGATGAAGCGATAACAGCAGTGGACCGGGCGCTGCAACATGCAAGGCAAAGCGAAACCGCGTCGAATGAGCCTATTGATAATAGCGTTCCGGAGCTTATCGGTGAGGCACCTCCCATGCAGGATGTTTTCCGCGCCATTGGCCGGCTGTCGAGTTCCAGTGTCAGCGTCTTGCTGACCGGTGAAACCGGAACCGGTAAAGAGGTGGTTGCACGAGCTTTGCATAAACACAGTCCGCGCGCGGAAAAGCCTTTTATTGCACTTAACATGGCGGCCATACCGGCTGACTTAATTGAGTCGGAGTTGTTCGGGCATGAACGCGGTGCTTTTACCGGAGCTGACAGAAAGCGTGTGGGCCGTTTTCAGCAAGCCGATGGCGGAACCTTGTTTCTGGATGAAATTGGCGACATGCCATTACCGGTTCAGACACGTTTGTTACGAGTTCTGGCCGAAGGGCAGTTTTATCCAGTCGGGGCGCATCAGCCAGTTAAAGTTGATGTTCGCGTTATTGCAGCGACACACCGGGAGCTGGAGCAGTTAGTCGATAAAGGACAATTCCGTGATGACTTATATCACCGGCTTAATGTTATCCGGTTGCGTTTACCCCCTTTGCGCGAGCGAACAGAAGATATAGCGACTTTGGCAAAGCATTTTCTGAAAAAGTCGGCTGAAGAGTTGAATGTTACACCAAAAACGTTGTTAAATGAGACACTTAGCAAGTTAATGGGTTATTCTTGGCCCGGTAATGTAAGACAGCTGGAAAATACCTGTCGCTG
>NZ_DFTS01000030.1:7658-8484 GCF_002383015.1 Idiomarina sp. UBA4206 | reverse complement strand
AGCTGGAAAATACCTGTCGCTGGTTAACTGTTATGGCACCCGGGCAGCGCATTGGTGTTAATGACTTGCCAGAAGACATTCTGGTGCCAGCTGATTCAGAACCTGAAAATTTTACCGGGGAACTTACCTGGCTGCATTGGCTCGAAAGAGAACTGGAAAAACACCCGTTAGAGGCGCAGGATGTTTTGCAAAGTTATCAGCATCAGTTGGAAAAAATTGCTTTGCAAACTGCTTTACAACGTTTTTCCGGCCACAAGCAAAAAGCGGCGACATGGCTGGGCTGGGGACGAAACACCTTAACCCGAAAGCTGAAAACTCTGCTAAAGTAAAAGTTATGTAAAGGGGGTCGTATCGATGCCCGGCATTTTGGATCATGGATTTATTTCTGGAGAGAACAGTAAGTTATGAGACATTCCGTACTACTCATTGATGACGATACTGAAATGTCTGTCATGCTGACAGAATTGTTTAAACGTGAATCCGTAGATTTAAGCGTTGCCGAAGATGGCGTGACCGGCCTCGACAAAGCACTTAACGGCGACTACGAGCTTATTTTGCTGGATGTCATGTTACCCGGCATTGATGGTATGCAGTTGTTGCAGCGTTTGCGCCAACAACACCGCGATACTGCTGTGCTTATGCTGACGGCCCGTGGTGATGACGACGACCGCGTTATGGGTCTGGAGCTGGGTGCAGATGACTACCTTCCAAAACCGTTTAACCCGCGTGAGCTGGTTGCCAGGGTGAGAGCTTTACTGCGTCGTACACCTAACACCACCATGCAAAACGAAAGCCTGAACGTGTGCGGTATTGTATTAGATCCGGC
>NZ_DFTS01000030.1:5419-7541 GCF_002383015.1 Idiomarina sp. UBA4206 | reverse complement strand
CTGAATTCGATATTCTGCGCTGTTTAATGCAGCAAGCGGGCCAAATGGTGAGTAAAGATCAATTATCGGTTGCGGCACTGGGGCGTAAAATGGAGCCTTTTGATCGCAGTCTGGATGTGCATATCAGTAACATTCGTAAAAAGTTTCCGACGAAACCTGATCGTATTCAAACCATTCGCGGCCGTGGCTATCGACTGATCGCCAGCTTATGAGAAACCGGCGTACGCGGTGGTATCGATCGCTAGCCCTAAGGTTACTTTTTATTTTCTGGGCGTTGCTGTCGGTCACAGCGGCCAGCGGTTATCTGTTAGCGGTTTGGAATAAACCGAAAGCAGAGTTAAAGCCGCTGGAGCCGGATATTTATCAAACTCTACAACCGCTACTCAGCGATGCTTTAACTTTTCAATCTTTGCAACCTGGGCGTTTAATCGCTGGCGACTACCGCGTGGCTGCTCAGCTGTCTGTGGAAGGCAGTGAAAAGCTGTTGATGGACGAAATGCTGAGAGTCAGTCACGGCTCAACCTTGTTGCGTATGCTGGGGCAAACTTCACCTCAACAAATACCTCTGGACGAACGTTTGCTGATGGGCCCGTTTGAACTGGACGGCAATAAAATATTGGTCACTAAACCTCTGGGTATTGATGAGCAAGTTAACCGGGAGCAGTTAGAAAGAGAGTCAACCCGGGCGCGCTTACTTACCTTGTTGGTGGGTAGTGGTTTACTTGCCGTTTTACTGGGCATTTGGCTTATCCGCCCAATACGACGAATGATTTTGGCTATGCGAGAGGTAGCTGACGGTAGTGCAACTCCTGAATTAAAGCGGCTACCAAAACGCGGTGATGAAATTGGCGAACTGGCGCGAGCGTTGTCCCAGGGTGCTGTCGATTTAGCGACATCGCGCGATGCCCAACGGCGTTTACTGAGTGATGTATCGCATGAGCTGCGCTCGCCGATGGCACGTATGCAGGTTGCCCTTGATTTAGCTGACTGTAATGAGGACGACCCAAATTGGCAGCAACTGAGTCGCGATACCGAACGCCTCAGCGTAATCATTGAACGAATTTTGTCATTATCGCGGTTAGAGAACGGCCTGGTAGAGCTTAATCATGAGAATCTGGACAGCGGTGAGTTAGTGCAACAACTTATTGGTGATATGTGCTATCAGAACCCGGAGGTTGGTGGGCGCCTGATTCAGCAAAATGGCGACTGGCCTATTATTGATACTGACTCTGAATTGCTCCGGCTGGTGCTGGAAAATATTGTTCGTAATGCGCTGCATTACACTGATGATAAAGTCGAACTTTCTTATGACGATTATGGCGAAGGGTGCCGCATTCGTATTCGTGACCATGGTCCGGGTGTGGATGAAAGTACATTAGAAAAACTGTTTGTCCCATTTTACCGCGGCGACCCGGCTCGTCACCATAAGGCCGGAGTTGGTCTTGGGTTGGCCTTAAGTCATCGTGCTGCGGCTGTTTTAGGGGGCGAATTAAAAGCCAGTAATCACTCTGAAGGAGGACTGGAAGTCGTGTTAGACTTACCTAAAAGTCAGCCTGAACCAAATACATGAAGCAACCCGATAGACAACATCAGCGGCCTGCAGATGATACCCCTGAGTGGCCGGAGTTTTTCAAAAATCAGGTCGAACCCTTTTGGGAACAACAGGTTATCTCTGAATACTTCAAGGCATTCGACGGTATCCAGTTACATTTCGCTTACTATAAACATAGCGCCGATGCACCATTAGTGGTCATTGCTCCGGGTCGGATAGAGTCGGCTCTTAAATATCAGGCGCTGTTTTGGGAGTTGGCCCAGCAAGGCTTTTCCGTGGCGGCGCTGGACCATCGAGGCCAGGGTTTATCGGCTCGGTTGACGGCCAATCATCATCAGGGACATGTCGACAACTTTGACGATTTTGTCCGCGATTTCTCAGATTTTACCGAACAATTAACAAGTTTATTTGGTAATGTCCCTAAAACCTTATTTGCTCATTCAATGGGTGGCACCATTGCGACAATTTACTGTGCGACTTGTAGCCACCCATACAATAAGCTGATTTTATCCGCTCCCATGTTCTCTATCGAAACCGGTAAAGTCCCTTATTGGCTGGCGCGCTGGGTAT
>NZ_DFTS01000030.1:345-5281 GCF_002383015.1 Idiomarina sp. UBA4206 | reverse complement strand
CCGGTACTTGGCTAAGCCCTGGTATTTTTTTGGTATGGGTGACTACCAGGCGGTACCCTTTGAAGAAAACGTTCTTACTCACAGCAAACAGCGTTACCAGACCTTTCGCAGGGTATACGATAATGTCGCTGAGGTGCAGCTGGGCGGGCCAACTTTTAACTGGCTTTACGAAGCGGTTAGTGCAGCCATGAAGGCGCAGCAACTGGCGAGTGATGTTCACATTCCGGTCATTTTATTTCAGGCTGGTAATGATCAGGTTGTTTCTGCTGCCGGGCAGAAAAAAGTCGCCGCGGCAGTCACCCGGGAGTACTTTCGGTTTGAAACCATTGAGGGCGCATCGCATGAGCTGATGATGGAAACGGACAGATTCCGCCAGCCAGTGTTGGATGCCATCATTGAAGAGACTCGAGAGCTCGTTAACGCTTAAGTGAACCTTCCACCACGGCGACAATTTCAGGATCCATATGCACAATGATGTCTGCTCCCGGGAAGGCTTTCATAAGCTGCGCCTCAACATCGTCAGCTATGGCGTGGGCGCGCAATAACGACAACTCGTTAGCCAGTTCAATGTGTAATTGAATAAAGCGTACCGGGCCGGCTTCGCGCGTGCGCAAACCGTGAAAGCCTCTGACACCATCCACCGCCATAGTAATGCGACCAATTTGCTCCTGCAGATCCTCTGAAAGCTCTCTGTCCATTAGTGCCTGAAAGGCATCCCAGCCAATGCGAACAGCACCAATAATTAAGTAAACGGCAATACCAATGGCAAAAATACTGTCGGCCCAGAGCCAACCGTAACTGCTGAGAATTAAGGCAACAATAACCGCTAAGTTCAGCAGTATGTCCGACTGATAATGAAGGTTGTCGGCTTGTACGGCTTTAGAATTGGTATGCTGAATGGCCATGCGCTGAATAACAATCAGGACAAAGGTAATGACAATTGCGATGCCAGAAACAGCGATGCCGTAACCCACTTTCGGAACGCTACCACCCTGCATAAATTGCTGCACACTGTGAAAAATAAGCNNGCTGGAACCGGCAATAAACGCGCTTTGCGCCAGAGCGGCCAGTGACTCCGCTTTACCATGACCAAAGCGGTGCTCTTCATCTGCGGGTTGTAACGCATAGCGAATGGCAAAGAAACTAAAAATCGAGGCGCCACTGTCCAGAATAGAGTCTGTCAGAGAGGCAAGCATACTGGCCGATTCGGTCTGAAACCAGGCAAAAAGCTTAATGCTTATGAGGGTTATTGCAACAACAACGGATGCCGTGCTGGCCAGACGCACCCAAAAAGCGTAATTTTGTTGGTAATTTTTCTGATTTGCCACAGCGCCGGTACACATTTCTAAAAAATATTCTGCTATTCTACCGCTTTTACTGAAGCGATGAAAACGACCATGTTGCACCTCGTACTGTTTGAGCCTGAAATACCCCCTAATACGGGCAATGTGATTCGTCTGGCGGCGAATACCGGAATGTCCCTGCATTTGATAGAGCCCCTGGGTTTTGAGCTGGATGAGAAAAAGGTTCGGCGTGCCGGTTTGGACTATCATGATCTGGCTTCTGTGAAAATTCACAAAGACTGGCAAAGCTTTTTAGATAACACGAAGGTTAATCGTATATTTGCCTGCACGACAAAAGGTAAGACTAGCTACGCGGAGGTAAATTATGAAGCGGGCGATGTTCTGCTTTTTGGCCCCGAAACCCGTGGATTGCCTATGGAAGTGCTGAGAACCTTTCCAGAAGAGAACTGGTTGAGGTTGCCTATGGCGGACAGCAGCCGCAGTCTTAACCTGTCAAATTCTGTTGCTATTTTTGCCTATGAAGCGTGGCGCCAAAATGGTTTTAAAGGGGCCTGTTAACTTATTTATCAATGGCTATTGGGCTTTGCTGAGCCAGAACCGTGTCGAATAAGCTTCTAAGTGAGCGGCCTCGTGGCGTGTCTGAAAACGCCACAAACAGTGGCAGAGGATCCGATAATTTTTGTTTTTTGTAAGGCTGTTCTGTCCAGTCTGGCAGGTTATCTTTGTAGTCCACAACCGCACTCACCCTTTCCATATCGAGCAGCGCAAAACAATCAAGAGAGTTTGATGCGCGATAAAAAGGGCGCTCAGTATCAACTAAATTTTCCATAAAACGAGGGCCTGCAATGCAAATAGGGCCTTCGTTAGGCTCTTCCAGGGTAAAGAGAAAAACACTGTCGTCATAAGCGACATGGTATTTTGACAGAATAATATTCTCTATTCTTTGATCAGGACGAACACCGATGAGGGCATCAGCACGGCCTTCCTGGATCAGCTGAATACTGCGTTGCCAGCTACTGACAACGGTATTGAGTTGAGAAGTAAACATCGGGAACGTTGACTTTGCTATTTGCCAAAGTTTACCGGTGCCGTCGGCATTCAGTAAGCCGGGGTGTATGGCGCCAACAACCGTCAGTTGCTCCGGACGTTTAATAGGCTCCACCGCAGGCTCGGGCTTTATTCCATACTTTTCACGAAGCACTTTCATACGACCATTCTCATGCATCTCTTGCAGCTGATAAGTGAGCTGAGGAATAAGTCGGGCGTGTTCTTCGTTTAGATAATGGAAGCCAGTTTCGGTGGACAGTTTGTGGGTAATAAAGTGTGGGTTATCGCTTAATTCCGAACTTTGAAACTGGAAGTCCCCCATAAAAGCAAACTGAATGCGTCCCGACTCAAGCAGCTTTAGTACTTGTTCGAGATCAATAGGCGTTACTATGGACGGCTGGTGAGGAAGACTTTCAACGACGTCAGTAATGGAATCCATACCATCGACGTATGCCAGACTTTCTATTTTCGACAATGGGCAGTAACCGCAGTCGCGCCTGTCAGCGACAGCTATGATGTCGAAAGTGAATAATGGAAATGGGATACGGCGAAGGTCGCGACGCTTGTTCTCAAGCATGGCAGTTCTTCCAAGCTCACCAGCAATGGTACCTTCAGTCGCTAGCTGCTCACCACGAGCGCGAGGTAGTTCAATATATTCAAGCTTGATATCCAGTTTGGCATAAGCTTCTTCAAGAACTGCTGTTACGTATTGCGTAAAAGGGCCTTCGTCAGGCGCACGAAAGACCAGTTTCTCCTGAGCGAGCGCGAGACTGGTTGTTAGGAGACTCCCCAGAAACAGTAGCAGGACGCAAAAACGTAGCGATGAATTCATAGCTTATAAGTGTGGTCTTATTTCGTGAATCAGGGGTTAGTATAGCAGTGTTAGAATGGCTATCACGAGCCCTGAAAACTATTTATTTTCAAAAGGTTACTGCCATTAACAACGGTGTCACTAGTGGCTATTACATAAGTTAGTGCAACGGGAATTCAAGACACATCTATAATAAATACATTAATTTGTTGTCTTAAATTTGACAGCTGGGTAGCAGACACTCTAGCGTTGCAGTCTTATACTATGTCAATTGAAATACTTAAGCGGCGCACGCCGTCGGTAAAAAGGGGTTCTATTTATGGTTAAGTCGTTGTTTTCCTTGCTCTCTTTGACGGTGCTGGCGTCTCTCTTTACAGCGCCTTCAAATGCGGAGGAAGATGGTAGCTATCGACATCTATTACTTGCCGGCGGCGGATTAGAGGCTTGTTCCAGTTTCGCGTCGGACAATTGCGACAACGTTGACTGGATAGATAAGGACACCATGCGCACCGACAGATACCTCAATCTGTCAAAAAAGTTTCGCTCCAAAGCAACGGCGGAGTCGGCTTGGCCAACTTACCGTGAAGAAACTCGCAAGAAGGTGGCTGATGCGCTGGAATTGATTCATGGGCGTTTAAAAGAAGACATTGTTCCTGAACGTGTTTTTCTGCGTGAATTTACCCGTCGTGCGACACAGCAGCTTTATAACGCATTGTCAGACGCGGAATGGAACCGGATTATCGATTTAATTGAGCTTCCTGTTCCTGACTCTGCCCGCGAAGTCGTTAACTTGGATGAAAACCTGAAAGGTGAATCGAAAGCAATTTTTCAGCGGTTTGTTGAAATGGCTCAGTCTGTTGCCGGAGATGATCAGAAGCCGACCATTTATTTTCTGACCTCTGCATCACGTAACCCTTATGACGCTATTGATTTTTACAGCAGTGTATTTGAGCAATTGGGAGCTGAAGCGCATTGGCTGCCTTTGGATTCGGCGTTAGTCAAAGCTCAGCGTGAGGGCCGTTGCGATGAACTAGCAAAAATTCAGCAGGAAGAACTGGGCGCCTACGAACGTGACCGTGTGCACAGAGACCGTTATAAAGAACAGGTCGCGTTTTGCAAAGACTCTGATGCCGCCGCAGAAATGATAGCGAAGGCCGACGGACTGTTTTTTAATGGTGGCGACCAGAATTTAACTCGTTCGACCTTTGTTAAGGCGAATAATCAGCCTGGCGATCTGCTGAAAACGATTATTGCCGCTGTTCAGCAAAAAGAAGTGGTTGTTGGTGGAACCAGCGCAGGTACGGCGGTCATGACCTCTAAGCCGATGATCTCTAACGGTACAACCGCTCAGGCGATAAAAGAAGGGGCGATTGCCTCTGATCCACCGCCGTTTGGGTGTGATTTAGACACCACTTGTCCGCCGAATGTCGGGCCGGACAGCCTGACTTACCATCCGTTAGGTGGCTTGAGCCTGTTCCATTACGCAACCTTAGATACGCACTTTTCTGAGCGAGGCCGGCAAGGTCGCTTAATGCGCTTAGCAGCGGCAAGCTCAACACCTTTGTCGATTGGTATTGATGAAAACACCGCGATGGAAGTGAATCTTGAAACTGGGGCGTTTGATATTATTGGCGAGCGCGGTGCTTTCTTTGTAGAAGATGCACAGGGCACCGATAACGCGGTAGCCGGTACTTTCCATTACCTGGTTGCCGGCGCTTCAGGTGTGATTTCCCCTTATGGCCTGCAAACCGCAGAATTCGCTGAAGGTGATGAC
>NZ_DFTS01000030.1:0-286 GCF_002383015.1 Idiomarina sp. UBA4206 | reverse complement strand
GACAGAGCCAACCACAAACTTCTTGTCTGACCGTGGCTTAATTGATTCTATGCGCATTTTGTGTGGAGAGCGTAAGCAGGTGAGCTTGTTGAATAAGGACTACCGTTTAATTGCGCAGCGTGGTGAATCAAGCCGGGTTAAGTCTTCAGGTGGTGAATGTCAGGTTATAAACGGCAGCATTGGCATTGCCTGGCAGCCACAGGAACAGCTGTAACGGGTGGCTGCGAATGAAAACGGCTGGTGATTACCCCCTCACCTGAAAGACGCCGTGAACCCATCCCTGGGG
>NZ_DFTS01000007.1:24257-27165 GCF_002383015.1 Idiomarina sp. UBA4206 | reverse complement strand
TACCTGAATGAGCAGATGAAGGCCATTCAGCGCGAGCTGGGCGATATGGAAGAGGGCGGCAACGAACTCGAAGCCCTCGAAGCCAAGGTAAAAGAAGCGGGGATGAGCGCCGAGGCCGAAGAAAAGGCCATGTCAGAGCTCTCCAAGCTGAAAATGATGTCGCCCATGTCGGCGGAGGCTACTGTTGTTCGGGGTTATATCGACTGGATGGTGTCGGTTCCGTGGAAAAAGCGTTCGCGTATCAAGAAAGATTTAGCTCATGCTGAAAAAGTGCTAGATGCTGATCATTATGGGTTAGAGAAAGTCAAAGAACGCATTATTGAATACTTAGCGGTGCAACAACGAACCACAAAAGTGAAAGGTGCAATTCTTTGCCTGGTAGGGCCTCCTGGTGTGGGTAAAACATCGCTTGGCCAGTCCATAGCGAAAGCTACGGGAAGAGAGTACGTGCGCATGGCATTGGGTGGCGTTCGTGATGAAGCAGAGATACGCGGACACCGTCGAACCTATATTGGCTCTATGCCAGGCAAGCTGATTCAAAAAATGTCGAAAGTTGGTGTACGTAATCCACTGTTTCTTTTAGATGAAATTGACAAAATGTCGGCGGATATGCGTGGAGACCCGGCCTCAGCGTTATTAGAGGTGTTAGATCCGGAACAGAACGTTAACTTTAACGATCATTATCTTGAAGTGGATTACGATCTGTCAGATGTCATGTTTGTTGCGACCTCTAACAGTATGAATATTCCGGCGCCTCTGCTTGATCGAATGGAAGTGATTCGTCTGTCCGGTTATACCGAAGATGAAAAGCTGAACATCGCTAAACGTCACTTATTGACTAAGCAGATTGGCCGTAACGGTTTAAAAGAAAAAGAAATTACGGTTCAGGACAGTGCCATTATCGGTATTATTCGTTATTACACCCGCGAAGCAGGTGTGCGTAACCTTGAACGTGAGTTGTCACGATTGTGTCGCAAAGCGGTGAAAGAAATTCTACTGGACAGTTCAATTAAGCACGTTGAAATTACCGGTGATAATTTAAGTGACTATCTGGGCGTGCAGCGCTTTGATTATGGTAAAGCGGAAGAAGCCAACCAAGTCGGTCAGGTTACTGGCTTAGCATGGACTGAAGTGGGTGGTGACTTGCTCACTATTGAAGCCACGAATGTAGCGGGTAAAGGAAAGACAACCACGACTGGTTCGTTAGGCGATGTTATGCAGGAGTCTATTCAAACCGCACTGACCGTAGTTCGCAGTCGGGCTGATAAGCTGGGTATTGCCGATGACTTTCATGAGAAGCGCGATATTCACGTTCATGTTCCTGAAGGCGCCACGCCAAAAGATGGACCAAGTGCCGGTATCGCGATGGTTACGGCTATGGTTTCATCGTTAACCGGTAAACCGGTACGCTCTGATGTGGCAATGACCGGGGAAATTACGTTGCGGGGTGAAGTATTGGCTATCGGTGGCTTAAAAGAAAAGCTATTGGCAGCTCATCGCGGTGGAATTAAGCATGTATTAATTCCCAAAGAAAATGAACGCGATTTAAAAGAAATAGCCGATAACGTTAAAGAAGACCTGGTAATTCAACCGGTGAAATGGATTGATGAAGTATTAGATGTCGCTTTGGTTAAAGATTAATCAGTGACTTAATACTAAAGTCATATTCCAACGCTAGAATGCGGTCTGCGGATGAGAAATCATGCCTCAGACCGCATTTTTTCGTTAAAAAGTGAGTAAAAAGGGTTTTCAATCGAAACGACTGTGGTAGCCTAGAGTTTAAAGCTGATTCAAATGTATGACATGAGAACAGCTGGATAGGAAAGCCATTTGGACATAATGGTGCTTGAACAATTAAATCAAGCTTGATATAACCGTTTTGGCCCATTTAAATCCGAATGGAACCACGGAAACTTGATAATAACAATCTAAGGGGATGATACTGTGAACAAGTCTCAGCTTATTGACAAAATCGCGGCAGGTGCAGATATTTCTAAGGCTGCTGCTGGTCGTGCTCTGGACTCAATGATCGATGCAGTAACTGATGCTCTAAAAAAAGATGACCAAGTCGCATTAGTTGGCTTCGGTACGTTTAGCGTACGTGAGCGTTCTGCTCGTACTGGTCGTAACCCTCAAACGGGTGAGACTATCCAGATCGCTGCTGCTAAAGTACCTTCTTTTAAAGCAGGTAAAGCACTGAAAGACGCAGTAAATTAATTAAAGCGCATTAGCGCTTTTTTTAAAGAATAATAATAGTAGCCCGAGGTTTATAAAACCTCGGGTTATTTTTTTGTATGAATGGTGAGTTTTAAGACGAATCACCTTATAATGTGACGTCGTTTATTCAGGTTAAATAAGGAAAGCCTTATTATGTTAGAGCGGATTCGGGAAGGCTCGCAGAGTTTTACTGCTAAGGCCATTCTTGTGTTAATCATTCTAACTTTTGCATTGGCAGGTGTTGGCGGTTATATCACCGGCGACACAGAAGATGCTGTTGCAAAAGTTAATGGAGAAGAAATTCCTCGTAGTGACTACGATCGTGCTTATGAAAACGAACGTAGCCGCTTACAAGAGCAGTTCGGCGATATGTTTTCTGCCATTACTTCCGATCCGGAATACATGCGTAGTTTGCGTAGCAGAGTTCTGGAACAGCTTATAGAACAGGAATTACTCGTACAGTACGCAGAAGACAGCGGAATGCGTGTGGGATCAGAGCAGGTTAAAGCAGCAATTCGTGATATTCCTCAGTTTCGCACCGCCGGACAGTTTGATAACGACGTCTATTTAATGGCGTTACGAAATGCGGGCTATAGTCCGGAAGCTTTTGCTAAAGTTATGCAGCAGGACATGACCCGGAATCAACTTTTGCGGGGCTTGTCTCAGTCTGAATTCGTTTTGGAACCTGAGA
>NZ_DFTS01000007.1:22707-24189 GCF_002383015.1 Idiomarina sp. UBA4206 | reverse complement strand
CGTTTTGGAACCTGAGGCTTTAGCATTTTTGCGCTTACAGAACCAAACGCGTTCTGGTGGGTTTCTGGTAGCAAATAACGAGTCTTTTGAGGGCCAGGTGGAAGTTGCTGAGTCGGATATCGAGACCTTTTATCAGCAAAACCAGGACATGTTCCGTACGGAAGAGAAGTTGAGCGTTGCTTATGTTGAGCTTTCTTTAGCGGCTATTGAGTCTGATATTGAAATAGCCGATGAAGAAGTACGTGAGTATTACGAACAACGTCAGCAGCAATACGCAACCGAAGAAGAGCGTCGCGTGTCGCATATTCTTATTGAATTCGACACAGAGAACGCTAAAGAGAAAGCTGAAGAGGCGTTGGCCGAACTGGAGCAGGGCGCCGACTTCGCTGAGGTAGCGCAAACCTACTCTGATGATACTTTCTCTGCGGAACAGGGCGGTGACCTTGATTGGGTCGAAGCTGGCATGATGGACGAAGATTTTGATGCCGCTGTTTTTGAGCTGGAAAACATTGGTGATTTATCTGAGATTGTTGAAACCAGCTTCGGTTATCACATTATTAAGCTGACTGATTTACGTGAAGGTACGGTAACACCATTCAGTGAAGTCGAAGACGAAGTTCGCCAACAGCTGTTAGCAGAAAAAGCGGAAGACCGTTATTTTGAAAAGCAGCAGAAATTGGCTGAAATTAGCTTTGAACAGCCAGATACTCTGGAGCCTGCTGCTGACGAAATTGGTGCTACAGTTCGTCGTACTGACTTATTCACTCGTGAAAGAGCGCCAACACCTTTGAGTGATGACGTCATTCTCAATAACCTGTTTTCAGAACAGTTAATTGAAGAGAAGTTAAACAGTGACGTAATTGAAACCTCTGATGATCGTTCTTTGGTTGTGCGAGTGACTGAACATCAACCGGTGCGGGTAAAAGATCTGGACGAGGTTCGCGAGCAGATTGTTGCAGAACTTCGTGTAGAGAAAGCTCAGGAATTAGCACTGCAACAGGCGGAAGAGTGGATGCAGGCCTGGCAGTCGGGTGAAGAAACCAGTGGCGAGATTGTCTGGGTAGATAGCATTACCCGGAACAATAACGAGCATCCAAGAGCTATTGTGCAAGAGCTGTTCTCGATGTCTCCGTCTGCTACTGCCGATGAAAACACCTTTACCACGGTCGCGCTTCCTAATGGCGATGCTGCAGTGGTTGCATTGACAGAACTTAACCCGGGTAATGCAAACGAAGAGCAGCTTGATGAGCTGCAAAGTCAACTGCAGAACCGCCAGGCACAAGTGATGTTACAAGCTTTCATTAATAATCTGAAAAGTGATGCAGATATTCAGCGTTTATCGACTCGATAAAGTGTAACGCTCATCGAAAATAAAAAAGCTCAGACTTGAGAAAGTCTGAGCTTTTTTTGTTTTTCGTTAGTATTATTTGCGTCCGTAAAGCTCCGGTAAGACATTATCTTCTGTCGTATCAGATAGCCTCT
>NZ_DFTS01000007.1:21481-22642 GCF_002383015.1 Idiomarina sp. UBA4206 | reverse complement strand
CTGTCGTATCAGATAGCCTCTCTAAAGAGGACTTAACGTCTTTGTACAGCTTCTTGCCTTCCCGCCAGCTGCTGCTTCCTGGCTGATACAAACTCTTTTGGAGAGCAGCACAGGAGCTTTGTATTGAAAGGTACTGAGATAATTCCGTTAAACTATTAAAGGTTCGGTTAAAATACCGGTTTGCCCATTCAAGCAATGCAGTTTGGGCTGCATGGGCATCGTTTTTACTGCAGGCCTGTTGAAACTCTCTCCATAGCTTATCTTTGTTGAGCTGGTGGGCCGTTTTAGACGTCTCTTCTACCGCACCTTCTGATAATGATTGGCGACGCACCAGCAGGAAAAGATTGGTAGCTAACGATGCCAGTATAATAAGTCCTAACAGGGCAACGAACCAACTTTGCTGCCACCAAACCAGGGCGAATGAAGGCTTCGCAGGTTCAACCGGTTTTTCTTCCGCACTTTGCTTTTGCGGCGCTGCTGCGCCACTGGGTTGATTTCCCTCAGGGATTGCTTGCATACCTTCAGCCATAGCGACTGAAAACTTCAGATCATCAGTTTCAGCCGAGGCTGCTAGCCCCGTTTTGGTATTGAACCATGGAACTTCAAGCGCCGGGATGCTCAGCGGACCCGGTTGATTCGGTACAATTGCGAAGCTGACGGTCTTTTGTGAAATCACAACACCGTTGCGTGTAAACTGGTCGGTTTCGTCGCCATCAGGGTACACTCTTACCGTATCTGGAAACTCAGGTTTTATTTCCGGCAGTTGCTCTGGCTTTACGCCAATAGCAGTTAACATGTATGAAATAGTCAGAGGTTCACCAACGGTGTAGGTTTCCTGCTCTGGTGAAACCGACTGAGAGATACTGACTAATTCACTCGGTAACCAATGCCCCTGCCAGTTAGCCGGAACAGGTTTGACGTTAACATCTATTGTTTCTGCTATTGTGCTAACGGGCTGAGTGTTGGAAAACGAAGAGAATATTGAGCGTTGTCCCTGGGTAAAGACTTCTCCATCAAAGCGTGCCCCTGTGATACTTAAGGGACCTGATTTGCTGGGCGTTATTTGATAAACCCGCTGATAAACCTTGTAGCGGCGGCCATTAACCATCTGTGTACTTTCTTCATCTCTGCCTATTTGCTGAACATCTGCATTTTCAGCTT
>NZ_DFTS01000007.1:10399-21360 GCF_002383015.1 Idiomarina sp. UBA4206 | reverse complement strand
GGAGGCACTAAGTTACCTTTGTTTAAGTCTGCAGCGAGAAACAGCCGGGCGACATAGGTAATAGGCTGTTGCAGATAAACTTGCTCGCTATCCACCTGAGCTTCTAAAAAAGCCGTTTCTTGTTCTTTTTCCTGACTGCTTCCGGCTTCCAGTACCTCTATGGTTATCGGCTGAGACGATACACCGCCAATGGTAATT
Source organism: Idiomarina sp. UBA4206 (assembly GCF_002383015.1). NCBI lineage: Bacteria > Pseudomonadati > Pseudomonadota > Gammaproteobacteria > Alteromonadales > Idiomarinaceae > Idiomarina > Idiomarina sp. UBA4206. The sequence continues at coordinate 21,162 of NZ_DFTS01000007.1, read as the reverse complement.
TCCGGAATTTTGTATTCGCCCGCAGCTTGCGGAATTAATACGGTAGTAAACCGTGTTTGCTTGCTGAGTCTGCCGTTTATCATTGATGTTTGACGGCTTACAGAGGTTCTTCCGACGACAAAGTCTTTTAGTAACTTAGATGGGGAGAAGCTGTCATTTCCAACGTCACCGTCGATGGTCACTGTCAGCACAAACGACTGGTTAGCGGTGACGGGATTCCGGTCGACCGTTGCAGTAACTTCGGAAACATCGGCGCGAGCAAGCTGACTCACAAGCAATAGACTGATCAAGAAAAAAGTGTGTAGCCATACTCTTACCATTTTTTATCTTCTCCCTGCGGTTCTGAAGCTCTACGCTGACGACGACGCTGACTTTCCAACAGCATTTTGTTACGCAATAGAATACTCGGGTCATCCGGAACTCGGTTCATCCATTGCTCCAGCTGCTGTGCCTTTTCAGGATCAATTTCACCTTCTCTCACCTTTTCCTGAAGTTGTTGTGTGGACTCTTCATCATTTTCTGCCCCCTCATTTTCAGAGCTATCCTGTTGTTCTTTTTCTTCAGTCGGCTCTTCTTTTTGGTCTTTTTTCTGTTCAGGTTGGCCATCTTCCTGACCATCTTTACCAGGATCTGGCGGACCATCGTTATTATTGGACTCGTTGTTTTGCTGGTCTTGCTCGTTACCATTTTGTTCCGAGTCATTTTTTGACTCGTCGTCTTGAGAGTCGGACTTTTCTGATGATTCTCCCGAACCATCAGATGAATCAGAGTCTTGTTCTTTTAGCTGCTCGACGAGCTGCTTGTTTTCCACTGCCTCTGACCAATCAGGTCTTTTCTCCAGAGCCTTTTCGTATGCTGCGATGGCCGCATCATATTGCTGTTGCTGAGCTAAAGCATTACCCAAGTTGTACTGGGCTTCGGGAGAAGAATGTTGAGCAAACACATCAGCAGCGGCCTCATAGTCACCATTGCGGTATAAGGCTGCCCCTTGCCGTAAAGGATCTTTGCTTAGGTTGGCGGCTTGTTCATATTGCTCTTGTTGATAAAACCTTTGAGCACGTTGTTCTTGATTAAGGAAGTACTTCTCAAGGGCTGGCTCCTGCGCTGCATAAAGCTCAGGACTAAAACTCACTAGTGGTAAAAGCATAGCGAGCATAATGGGGCTGAACAGACCGCTACGACGCCAGTTTAATAACATAATAGGAAGAATAAAGAGCGCGACATAAGGCCCCATATCTCGCCATGCATCGCCTTGTTGCTGATCTTCGATGTCTTTTCCTTCACGTGTAAGCGGAGGCTGATTGATCAGTTTCTCAATATCACGATTGTCAGCGGTAACTGACGAGAATGCACCACCAGTAATCGAGGCTAAATCCTCCAGTCGTGATGGATAAGTCTTAGCTATGATAACTTGATTATTCTCTTTTAAGAGTCTTCCGGAGCTGTCTCGTATTGCGGCGCCTTCTTCTGTGCCAACGGCCAATATTGAAACGCGGTGCTCTATTGAACGTAGGTAACTGCTTAACGGATTGAGATCACGGCTGGTGATACCGTCTGTCAGCCAATAAATATCGCCTTGTGGGTAACCGGCGTTTCTTAATAGCTCATCAGCCAACTGCAGTGCAAGCAAAGGCTCACTGCCTGCTGCCGGCATGATTTCCGGCGACAACGACGGAATCAAATTCATTAAATTCCGATTGTCGGCCGTAAGAGGACTGATGATAAAAGCATCATCGGCGTAAGCAATAAGCCCGGTATCTCCGTCAAGACCTGCTCGTACTAAGTCAATGGCTTTATACTTCATTCGGGTCAGGCGGTCAGGGGATATGTCATCGGCAAGTAGTGAAGGAGACATATCCATAATAACGACCTGGCCTGACTCAAGCTGATAGACTGGCTGTGGTAGCCTTTCCCAGGTTGGGCCAGAGAGTGCGAGTGTGGCTAAAATACCAATAATCAGAAACCGGTGAACCGGCCATAGCGATGGCTTCGATCCAGACTTTACCAATACCTTTGATAAATGTCCGGGTAACCATTGATGCCAGCCAGCTTGATGTACCTGACTATAAATAAAGCGCCAATATAATAGCCCTACAGGAATTAATGCCAGTAACCACCAGGGGCGTAATAAATGAAACTCGCTCATGAACTTTTCCCCCAGGGGCGGTAATGCATCAAAGCAATGAGCATAAATAAAAGAAAGCTTGCACCCAATGGCCAATAAAAAAGGCTGACTCTGGGTCTAAGTTGTTGTGGGTCGCCAGCAATAGGCTCCAGTTGATCAAGTCGTTGATAGATATCTTCAAGCTCGTCAGTGCTGCGGGCCCGGAAGTATTTACCACCGGTTTGCTTAGCAATACTTTGCATCAGCGGAACGTCCAGATCTCGGCTGGGATTGACCCGTCGTTGTCCGAAAAAGCTGTCCACTACCACCTCTTCTGCTCCAACGGCAATTGGATAAATCGTAACATCGTAAGCTTGAGCAAGTTCAAGCGCCTGCTCCGGAGTCAGGTTACCTGCCGTATTCTGACCATCGGTTAGTAAAACTAATACTCTATTTGACTCGTCGTCGTCCCGAAAACGCTTAACAGACAGAGCAATTGCGTCACCGATTGCTGTGCGTTCTCCGACTAAACCCAGTACAGATTCATTCAACATTTGCTTTACGGTATTACGGTCGTAAGTCATTGGAGTCTGTAAATAGGCTGTATCGGCAAAAAGAATCAAGCCTAGTCGGTCGCCTTCACGACGCGCAATAAAGTCACTGAGTACGTGCTTAACCATGGTTAAGCGGTCGACGGAACGTCCGTCAAGCTGCATATCGGCAATTTCCATACTGCCGGATAAATCAACAGCCAGCATTATTTCGCGGCCTTCTGCACGAACCGCGAGCGGTTCGCCTAACCATTGTGGTTTAGCAACAGCTGCTATTAGCATCAGCCAACATAAACTCATAAGGGAAAGCCATAACCAGCGTCTGCCAGAACCCGGGCTGCTTTCTGCAAGACCATAAGTGCTGGGGAGTCTTATGGCTGAACGGTTCTTACGAACAGGCGGTAACCACTTCCAAACAATAAAAGGTAAGGGTAATAAAAGAAACATCCATGGCCAGTCAAATTCAAACATCACTGACTCCCGGTTGTTTGCTCAAGTCCTTACTCAGCCAAAGGCGAGCAAGTTGGTAGTAATTTTGATTGAAGTCATTGTCTTCAGTACCGTAAAAGTTTTTATCGGCTTGTTGAAGCAAAGGTTCAAAAGATGCCCTTTCATTATTGGATAAGGACGCCAGTAGAAAAACGAGCCAAGTGCGGCTGTGTTTCGTGGCGACAAGTTCGCGAGGATAATACGCCAGTGCCGCTCGTTTAAGCAGCACCGTTATTTGTTCGATATTTGCATCTTTTTGCTGTAATAACTGTTTCATTGCTGCTTTACGTACTTTGGACTTTTGCCAGCGGTGAAACAGAACGGTCGCTAGCACCAACACACCTGCCAGTAGGGTTGCTACTACAGCGATAGTTAGCCAGGAGGGGGGCCACCAGCCAGCCTGACCTGGTTCAATGATGTCATTAAGCTGCTTTAAAGACGGCTGCTGCATCAGGTCACCTCCGTCCATTGTTGCTCTAGTGGCAGGGCACTTGATACTGAGGTTAATGACAGTTTGCGCTTACGGAAGGCTTCCTGAATATTTTGCCAGCGCTTGAGTGCTGCCTGGTGATAAGTTGCTCTTTGCTGGGTGTTAGCCAGGTTCACATTAATTTGCTGCTGGCCATCTGTGATAGCCAATGGATGAGATGAATAACCTTCAGGTAACTCATGCTCCATGGGGTCATAAACTGAAAAACAGCGAACCGAATTGTGTTGGGAGAGAACGCGTAAGCCATCCAGAAAGTTTTCGCTGGCACCATAAAAGTCACTAATGACATAAATGGTACTGCCGGGCTTAACTAACTGTCGTAAACGCTTTAAATTTTCTTCAAGCGCATTCGGTTTCTGTTTTTCTTTGTTTTTCCAACGCGTAAAGCTGTCGCCGTGAACTTCAAGCAGTGCATGACATAAGCGTAAAACGCCTTTTTGGCGGGCAACGGGCTTGAGCTCCTGATGCAACCAGCCATTACCCACTAAGCCGCCAATGCGGTCGCCTTTATGCTGGGCCTGCCAGGCAAGAGCGGCCGCCAGGTGACAAGCTTGCACTGATTTAAAAATAAACTGACTACCGAAAAATTGAGTCAAAGGTAGGTCGACCCAAATAAATACAGGGCGCTCCTTCTCTTCCCGGTAAAGCTTAGTGTGTGCTTTACCGGTTCGGGCGGTAACCCGCCAGTCGATAGAGCGGATGTCATCACCGGGCTGGTAATGCCGTACTTCATCAAACTCCATACCTCTGCCGCGACTCTTACTGAGCAGTGGCCCAGTCTGGCTTGAGCGCGGAAGGCTTTTATGATGACGGGCGAACGCATTTATTTTACTGCGATAATACAGCAGCTCATGAATGCCGGGGCTGATTCCGTCACAATGCAATTGTTTTAGCCATTGTTCTACTTCGGCTTTTAACATTATGGTGCCGGTACAAGTTTTAAAATCGTGTCCAGAACCTGATCGTGCGACACACCGTCCGCTTCAGCTTGATAGCTTAGAATGATTCGGTGGCGCAAGGCGTTATGAAAAACGCTAATAACATCGTCAGGCGTTACGAAGTCGCGACCATCGAGCCAGGCTTTGGCTCTGGCACAACGCTCAAGAGCAATGGTGGCACGAGGGCTGGCACCATAGCCTATCCATTGAGCCAGGTTTTGGTCGTATCGCTGCGGTTGTCGTGTTGCAATAATAAGCTGAACCAGATAGTTCTCGACGGCCTCATCTAAATACAGTTGCAAAACTTCCTGGCGTGCATTGAATAAGTCTTGTTGAGTTAAAGGCACTGGCTTGTCGACATCTCCGGATAACGCTTCCCCGCGAGTTAACCGCAGTATTTGTTGTTCCGTTTCGGCATCGGGATAGTCCAGTTTCAAATGCAGCAAAAATCTGTCCAGTTGCGCTTCTGGAAGAGGGTATGTGCCTTCTTGCTCCAACGGGTTTTGCGTGGCTAAAACCATGAAGAGGTCAGACAGTGGATAACTGCGCTGGCCGACAGTAATCTGCCGTTCAGCCATCGCCTCTAATAAAGCCGATTGAACTTTGGCGGGGGCGCGGTTAATTTCATCAGCCAGAATCAGGTTATGGAACAAAGGGCCTTGTTGGTACTCAAACTGTCCAGTTTCGGGACGAAAGATATCGGTACCGGTTAAGTCGGCCGGTAAGAGGTCAGGGGTGAATTGTACACGGTGAAAGTCGCCCTCTATGCCTCTTGCTAAAGCCTGAACCGCTCTTGTTTTGGCAAGGCCGGGTGGTCCTTCAACCAGTAAGTGACCGTCGGCCAGAACGGCAATTAACAGATTTTGAGTAAAATCTGGCTGTCCAAGAACTTGTCGGTTGAGATAGTTTTGTAGCTGTTGAAACGCTGTCGCGGTCATGTTTACTCCAGGCTGTCGTTATCGGCGAAAACTGACTATGCTGTCAGTACCGCATAGGAATGACAGTAACAATGCTGCCTTTGTTCCGAATTTTCAATCTATACAGCATACTTTACCGAAAACGGTGGTTTTAATCTGCTCTATTACGGGCTAGAATTTGTAACATAATTTGTGGTCAGACCAGTATTGGTTTACGAAGTGAGGAATTATTATGACAGCAGCGCAACGCTTGCTAACCGTTAATGGTGAACGAATTGCCTTTGTAGCAGGCTTAAGAACGCCATTTGCTAAGCAGGCAACAGATTTTCATGGGGTTCCGGCCGTCGATCTTGGAAAGATGGTGGTTCAGGAACTTGTCAATAAAACCGGCATTGAAGCTGAATGGGTTGAGCAACTGGTATTTGGACAAGTGGTCCAGATGCCTGAAGCTCCGAACATTGCGCGTGAAATTGTGCTTGGTACAAGTTTACCGGTGAAGACAGACGCTTATAGTATCTCCCGAGCTTGCGCTACGAGTTTTCAATCTGCGGTTAATATTGCTGAAGCAATGGTCGTTGGACATATCCGTGGTGGTATAGCTGGTGGTGCGGACTCGTCGTCTGTATTACCTATTGGCGTGAGCAAACGTCTGGCCAGAGCTTTGGTTGATTTGAACAAAGCGAAAACCCTGGGGCAGCGGTTGTCTATCCTGAAGCGTCTGGGCTTTAAAGATTTGTTGCCCGTACCACCTGCTATTGCTGAATACAGTACCGGCCTTAGTATGGGGGATACTGCGGAGCAAATGGCGAAAACGCATAATATTAGCCGCGCAGACCAAGATGAGCTAACGGTAAGGTCTCACCAAAAAGCTCATGCTGCCTGGGAGGCAGGCTGGTTAAGTGACGAAGTGATGACTGCTTACCCTGAGCCTTATAAAAAGCATTTAAGTCGCGATAATAATATTCGTGGCGAAAGTCAGGTCGATAAACTGGCTAAATTGAAACCGGTGTTTGATCGCAAGCATGGTTCAGTAACTGCCGCAAACAGCACGCCTTTAACGGATGGTGCTTCAGCGGTCCTGATGATGACCGAAAGCCGGGCAAAAGAACTTGGTTTACCGGTGCTGGGCTATTTACGCAGCTACGCTTTTGCCGCTTTGCAGGTTGAAGAAGATATGCTGATGGGACCGTCTTATTCAACACCGGTTGCGCTTGACCGTGCAGGCATGACGCTTAACGACTTGGATCTTATCGATATGCATGAAGCGTTCGCAGCGCAAACCTTGGCGAACATGAAAATGTTTGCGAGCGACAAGTTTGCGAAAGATAAGCTGGGTCGTGATAAAGCCATTGGTGAAATCGATATGGATAAATTTAACGTGCTGGGCGGCTCCATTGCTTATGGTCATCCATTTGCCGCCACCGGTACCAGAATGATCACGCAAACTTTGAATGAATTGCGCCGTCGCGGTGGAGGTGTTGGTTTAACGACAGCATGTGCCGCTGGTGGTTTAGGTGCAGCAATGATTGTGGAGACAGAATAATGAGTCAGGATAAAGCATTCACTATGGAAGTGAGGGACGACGGAGTTGCAGTAGTTACAATAGACGTCCCTGGTGAGTCAATGAATACCTTAAAAGACTCATTTGCAGAAGAAGTTGGTAGTTTGATGAATCGCTTAGAGAGCGATGACTCAGTGAAAGGCGTTGTGTTTATTAGTGGCAAGCCCGGCTCTTTTATTGCTGGCGCTGATATCAACATGATAGATGGCTGCGAAAACGCGGTCGATGCAGAGAGTCTGGCAAGAAAAGGGCAGGCTATGTTCGATCGTATTGAGCAGTTGAATGTACCTGTGGTTGCAGCAATCAACGGAGCTTGCTTAGGCGGCGGGCTCGAGTTGGCTATGGCATGTCATGTGCGAATTTGTACTGATAACAGCAAAACGGCGTTAGGTCTGCCTGAAGTTAAATTAGGCTTGCTGCCGGGCAGCGGTGGTACCCAGCGATTACCAGAACTGGTTGGTGTTCAGCAAGGACTGACTATGATACTGACCGGTAAGGAGCTGCGTGCTAAGCAGGCTAAAAAAGCTGGCCTGGTGGCGGAAGTTGTCCCACAAAGTATTCTTTTAGATGTGGCCGTAGAGCACGCGCTGAAGCGCAAGCCTAAGTCGACGAAGCCGCCGCTTAAAGGCATGAGTAAGGTATTAGAGGCCACTCGGTTTGGTCGTGACATTATCTTTAAAAAGGCTGGTGAGCAGGCTCAGAAGAAAGCTCACGGCAACTACCCGGCAATTGATAAGATCATTCAGACAGTTCGCGAAGGTGTTGAGCGCGGTCGTGAAGCCGGTTTAGACAAAGAAGCCCGTAGCTTTGGTGAGTTGGCAATGACACCGGAGTCTTATCAACTGCGTCAGATTTTCTTTGCTACAACAGAAATGAAGAAGGAAACCGGCGCAGACGGCGTTGAGCCTGATCCGGTAAAACGGGTCGGTGTCTTAGGCGGTGGTTTAATGGGTGGAGGTATTGCTTATGTCACCGCGGCTAAAGCGGGTATTCCGGCGCGCATAAAAGACATTAGCGAAGACGGAATTAGCAACGCTTTACACTACAGCTATGAGCGCCTGAACAAGAAGGTTAAGCGTCGTCATATGCGCCGCGCAGAGCTTGAAAAGACTATGTTGATGTTGAGTGGCTCACTTGACTATAGCGGTTTTGAGCGCACCGACGTGGTTATTGAAGCGGTTTTTGAAGATCTTAACCTGAAGCAAAAGATGGTTGCTGATGTGGAAGAGCATGCCGCTGAGTCGACTATTTTTGCAACCAATACCAGCTCGCTGCCTATTACCCAAATAGCCGCTACGGCGAAGCGCCCAGAGCAGGTAATTGGTCTTCACTATTTTTCTCCGGTGGATAAAATGCCATTGGCAGAAATCATTACGCACTCAGGTACATCGGATAAAACCATTGCCACCACAGTATCCCTGGCTAAAAAGCAGGGGAAAACACCTATTGTGGTAAAAGACGGTGCCGGGTTCTATGTTAACCGTATTCTGGCGCCATACATGAACGAAGCGGCGCGCCTGCTGTTAGCTGGCGAACCTATTGAGCACCTGGATAAAACCCTTGTGAAATTTGGTTTTCCGGTAGGCCCTATAACTTTACTTGATGAAGTAGGTATCGACGTTGCGGCAAAAGTGGCGCCGGTTTTGGTGAAAGAACTGGGTGATCGCTTTGAAGCGCCTGATGCTTTTGAAAAGCTGATTGATGATGACCGCAAGGGCAAGAAGAATCAAAAAGGCTTTTATCAATACGGTAAGGGTGTGAAAGGCAAACCGGTGGATACGTCAGTTTATTCTTTGTTAGATATCGACCCTAAACAAAGTAAGTCAGCTGATGAAATTATTGATATTTGCCTGCTACCGATGCTGAATGAGGCGGCTTACTGCCTGCAGGAAGAGATCATCCGCAGTCCGCGTGACGGTGACATTGGTGCAATTTTTGGCATCGGGTTCCCACCTTTCCTGGGCGGCCCTTTCCGTTATATGGACAGTCAGGGTCTTGAAACAATAGTGAACAAGCTGGAGAAGCTAGCCTCGGAAAGAGGTGAGCGATACACCCCGGCACCTTTACTTAAACAGATGGTAGAGAACGGCTGGAGTTTTTATCAGTAACGGATAGAACCAAGCTGAGAATTATACCTGAGCAGCAATGTTGTTGTGCTGCTCAATAAATTCAATTAATGCGTCAGCCGGCATAGGCTTCGCATAATAAAAGCCTTGAATGTATTCGCATTTGAGGCTTTTTAATGTCTGCAACTGAGCTTTTGTTTCAACTCCTTCTGCAACCACTTTTAACCCCAGGTTATGTGCCATAGCGATGATAGAAGCAACCATATTACGGTCTTTGTCGTTAATAGTAATATCATCGACAAAGGCCTTATCCACCTTAAGGCTGTTCATTGGAAAACGCTTTAGGTAAGACAGTGACGAATAACCTGTTCCGAAGTCATCCAGTGCCAGTTTGACGCCCATATCGGATAAGTTTTCCATCATCGTAATTGCGCGTTCAGGGTCACTCATTACCATGCCTTCCGTGACTTCGAATTCAACATGGCGAGGGTGTAAGTCTTCTTCTCGCAAAATTTGCTCAATTTGAAGCGCCAGACTGGATTGCATGAACTGACGAGCTGACAAATTGATTGCAATACTTTTTGGTGAGCCCGGGTAAGTCATGAACTTTTTCATATCACGGCAGGACTGACGTAAAACATCCTCACCCAAAGGAATTATAAGCCCGGTTTCCTCAGCTAACGGAATAAACTCCGCTGGGTTAATCATAGAGCCGTCACTACTTTCAATGCGGGCCAGGGCCTCAAGGCCGGCAATGTGACCGGAACTGATTTCAATTTTAGGTTGGTAATACACTCGAATATTATTGGCTTTTAATGCCGCTCTCAGTTCATTCTCCAATTTCAGTCGTTTAACTGCGTTTTCGTTCATCGACTGACTGAAGAATTGGTAGCAGTTTCCGCCACGCTGCTTGGCGTGATACATGGCCATATCGGCTTTCTGTAAAAGCTCCTGTGACGTCTGGCCGTCGTGAGGGTAAAGAACAATACCAATTGAACTGCCGATGACAATTTCCTGATCCTGAATTAAATAAGGCTCTGCTACTTTAAGGTTTATTTGATTACCCAAATCGCCGATTAAATTAATATCGATACTGTCTTCAATAAGGAGGCCAAACTCATCACCGCCCAGACGGTAAAGGGTATCCTGTCTGCGGCCTATATCCATTAACCGTTCAGCAACCTGGCAGAGAAGCTCATCACCTATTTCGTGACCTAGAGAATCATTAATCTTTTTGAAATCATCCAGGTCAAAGAGTAATAAGGTATGAGAGACCTTCTTCCGAACCAGATTAGAGTGGCTGACCTGGAAATACGAGCGGTTCGGTAACCCGGTCAAAGTGTCCGTATTAGAAAGACGACGCAGTTCATTTTCTGTATGTCGCCTTTCAGAGATATCAGAGAAGCTAGCAACAATAAGGGATACCTCGCCGTTATCATCGCGAACGGCGTCCATAGTAAGCTCCATCAGGAACTCACCACCATTCGCTTTTAAGTCGGTAACTTCACCACGCCATGTTCCATCTTTTATGACGGCACGCTTTATTTGATTCACAAAACTTTCAGGGTAGCAGGGTAAAGTTAATGCTTGCCCCAAGACTTGCTCGCGCTGAAAACCACTAATACGTTCGAACGCGTTGTTGACCTC
>NZ_DFTS01000007.1:8372-10338 GCF_002383015.1 Idiomarina sp. UBA4206 | reverse complement strand
ACCACTAATACGTTGGAACGCGTTGTTGACCTCGCGCTTACGGAAGAAGCGGTCAAAAATACAAATGCCGTCAGAAATATTGGTAATTGATGAGGCCAGCATATTAATACGCTCTTCTGAGCTAACCAGGTTGCTGATATCGCTTAAGGTGCCATACATGATTTTATTTTGACCGTCGCTTTGCAATCGTCCCCGGTCCATTACCCAAAGCCAACTTCCCTGGTTATCCAGTCGGTATGTGCATTCAAATACCTCAGACTTTCTTTGTAGGTGATCATCGAGACTGTTTTGTAAGCGCTGTAGGTCCTCAGGGTGAATATTTGACTGACCGCCGGAAAAGCCAATTCGCTTCCCATCAATGGGGAATGCAGGGCAACTTTGCCAAATATTCTGGCGAACGAGCTCACCAGAATTTAAATTCCACTCCCAGCATTGATAGTTGCTGGACTGTAGTCCCTGTGCTTGCCTTTTGTATTGAGTAAGCGTTTGTTCTAATACCAACTGGCGTTGGCGACGGACTAACCAATAAATGACTAAGCCCATCAGAATGGCCGTTATATAAGCTCCCCAGGCAATAGGACTCTGCCAAAGCGGAGTCATTACGTCGAGCTGTTTAAAAGCGGAAGGAGACCAGTTGCTTCCGTCATAAGACGCCTGCACTTCAAACCTATGGCTACCCGAGGGAAGAGACGAAAGCTGTACAAAATCCTGACCTTGTTCGAGATACTGCCACGCAGTTTCGTCGCTGTTTAATTTGTACCGATAAGAAAGATACTCATTTGCTCTGGAAAATGGCAGGCTGAACTTATTTAAGTAGCTATTTTCATTTACTTTTTTGACATCAATATGTATCGGGTGTGGGAAAAGTGGACGACTTTCGAGAATAAGTTGTTTACCAGAAACCTGACCAAATTCACTTATCTCTATTGCTTCTGTTTGCGTATGCAGCCACAGTGACTTGCCAAAATGAGTTAATCTGGCGGGCTGAGAAGACAGCTCAGCAACATTAAGTTGCTCCCAACTTTTCTCCAGGATGTCATACCGGTAAACGGCTTTAGTTTCAGTGGTCAGAACATACAAGTAGTTCGCAAAAAGCTCTATCTCTGCGACTTGAACGCTTGCGTTTGGATAATGATGAAGCTCAGAAATTTCCTTCTCCCGTGTGTCATAAAATAATACACCTAAATTAGTCGCCAGCCACCAGTTACCATTCTTGTCTTCGGTTGATGCCGTAACCTGCTGCATCAGTTTAGGTGAACCAATGTTCTCAGTTTTCGCTGTATGTCGGGAGGTATGTGCTAACGCAGAAGGAGCAAAGGGACTTTCTATCTGAAAAAGTCCTGAATGTCTGGATATAGAAAAAATGTCTCCCCGTGCAATTTGGGTGGTCTTTGTGGTGGGAATATCATGCAACTTAGTGAGCTTCTCATTAGACAGTTTGTAAAGACCCTGCTTTGAGCTGAACAATATCCCATCACTGGCTGATAAACGCATACTAATGATATCGCTTAACTCGCTGAGATAATTGGGGATTGGCTCTAAACGAAAATCGTCATTCAATATGACCAGACCAACGTTGGTTACCAGCCAGAGTTGCTGCTGATAGCGCAACGCGGAGTATAGCTCGTTTCCGGGAATTTGTTCCGTTATAGGATTTTGCTTATTGAGGGAAAAGACTTCTCTGGAGAAGCCATCCCAAACGAATACACCGTCTTCTTCAGTACTTAACCAATACCAATGCTTGCCGGAATAGATGTAGTTAACCTGCTCAATGGGTTCAGCGTTATAAGTTAAGTTAAGCTGTTCAAACTTATTAGCCTGCGCATTATAGCGGTAAATAAAACGTTCTGTCGCAACGAGTAAACGACCATTTTTATCTTCCGATATCGAGCTGATATTTGACTGAGTCGCTGATTTATACCCGGGGAGTTTAAATATCTCTGGCGTAAAGGACTCTAATGACAGT
>NZ_DFTS01000007.1:0-8323 GCF_002383015.1 Idiomarina sp. UBA4206 | reverse complement strand
GTAAAGGACTCTAATGACAGTCGAGCCAGTCCTTTCTCTGAGTTCAGCCAAAGAGACTCTGATTTATCAAAGAAAAGCTGTTTTATGCTAACCGATAGTACATTGGTTGTTGATTCATTGCTTGCTGAGTAATTATAAAATTGAGTGCCGTCAAAGCGGCTTAGACCTTCTTCAGTTGCAATCCATAAAAAACCATTGGGGCCTTCAGAACTATCATAGATATGATTATCAGGTAAACCGTCTGAAAAAGACCATTGTTTAACGGTAAGATCGTCAGGGACTTCTTGTGCAGAAACATTAGGGCTATAGCTTTGTAATAACAAAAAGCATAGCAAAAACGCAGAGCGTAATGTTCTGATAGAAAGAGTAAAGATCACGAGAAACCTAATGAGTGGCTACTTAAGTAGCTCTTTATTGTTAATATATCGTTAAGATAACGAGAGAGCAACTTACTGTCAAAGGCTATTCTACTCGCTCTAAGCTTAGGTTTGAAGTCTCAGTAGTTGCGTTTTGTCACTTAGACGCTGTTTTATTCTCTCGAGCCACTCGACTAACTGACAGTGCTCCAAGGCTGATAATAACTCCTGTTGACGGTTAAACTCAGTATCTGCAAGTTGAATTGCCCCCCAGAGTCTTTGGCTGCGCACGCGTAAATTTCGATCGATAGTTCGTATTTGTTGTCTCAGTACTGATTTTGCGTGATGCCATTCTTTTAACGTTAAATTATGGAGGACTTCCAGCTGTTGAGCGATAACCTCTTGCATTGCCTGGTAAATTTCATCGGCACTGTATTCGTGTGACTGTAAGAAAAAGAGAATACCGGGCAACCGTTGTACCGGGAAATACTGACTGCCTGCAACATAACCAAGTTGACGCTCTGTTCTTAGTTCCTGGAATACAGGCTGGTGAATCAGTTGCTGTAAAAGCATGAAACTGATTTGTTCCATTGATGTGTCATCTCTCCCCTGGTAGTAAAGAAGCAGGGCAGTATCTGAGTGCTCAGAAGGGACTAAGAGTTGCTGCGAAACAAAGTCCCGTATTCGCTTTATGGGAGCCCGCTTAATCGAAGCACTTCTCGAACTAGGTAAATTAGACTTAATAAGCTGCCCAAGCTGTAAAGCGTTCTCTCTCCTCCAGTCGCCGTGTGCAAACGCGGTAACATGAACAGGGGAGAATAACTTAGCGATTTCTACCGTAAATTGACGAAAAGAGACCGGCTCTAGCTCACAGGCTAAATCGTGCAGCCTGAACAAACCGAATTGCAGTTGCTGGTTGAGCTCAGCAAAGAGTTTATTCAAAGGTTGGTTCTGATGGGCGGAGTGCCAGTTACTTAAAAGGCTCTGCTTAAGATCGTGCCATCTGCGTCTTGCAAAACGCGTTTTTAAAGCGCGCTCAATAAGGTGCTGCATCAAAGGAATTTGCCCGGCCGACAAGCCCGTTGTATGAATGGTAATGCCGCTTTGGGTTGGGTATATATTAAAATGTAACCCTGCGACTTCTGCATCGTAAAGGTCATCATTTAAGGCGTCTATCATTAACTCGGACCATAAGCGGGCAATGGCAAAATTAAAGGCCGAGTTGGTGACGGCCGGTAATTTTAATGAAAGATAAATATGCCCTTTAGGAACTCTGAAGTCACGATCCTGTAAGTGCCATAACTGGAGTTGAGGGCTATCTTCAATCAAGTTTGGCAGGGAACCACCGGCTTCCAGCTCTAATGGAGCAAATCGTGAGTTGAGGAAACGGTTAGGTTTGGGTAAGCCGCAGCAAAAGTTTTCGGGCGTTGATGAAAACAGCTGGTTCTGAAGCTGACTAATTGCTTCTATGGCGTACTCTGTATTATAAATAGGTGCGACCCGATCAGTCTCAACATCAGGAGCAACTAAGGTAATACGAGCATTTTGTGCCGTCATTTCTTGCAATAACCGCTTTGCGTAGACGTGATTCAATCCGTCCATACGGTAATCACCGTAGAGCGCATCTTCCTGTTTATAATGAAAAGCGTTAACGGAGAGCTGATTAGCTAATTCGCCAACCGGAGTGGGCTCCTGATAAAGAAAGCTCATTTCCGTTGTTATACGGCGCTCTTCATAGCGCCAGTCAATAACACCTTCCGCTTCTATTTTTCGAATGTACGCAAAAATCCATTGCACGATATGACTGGCATTACGGCGGCCAGAGCTTGTCAGCTGTAAGTTAATATTAAAATCTTTAAAGTTGCTGCCGCTGATTCCGCCACCAGCAGACAGAGAGTTAACCCAGCCTTTTGAACGTAATGCATTAAACAGGCTTCCAGGACCTTCGTAACCCAATAAGTGAGCGATAAAACTGGTGGTCTTATGAGGGTAATCTTCGTCAATACTGGGTAAAGGCAAGGTCAGAATAAGCCGGTAGGCTACCTTGATAGGCTTTACTTTAATCCATACACCTTTCTGCTCATTAAGATAAAGAGGAGCTGTAATTAGCTCTTTGGGGCCGCTTTCCTGCTTAATATCAGAAAAGTATTGTTGCGCTAGCCGAGTTAGCTCATCAAGCGACTGCGGTCCGGCAATGACCAGACGCATTCTTTGAGCAACATAATGTTCGTTAAAAAAGGCTTTCAGTTTACTTTTTAAACTGCCGTGCTTGTCATTTTTGAGTGTATTAAGGTTACCTACGGAAAACTGGCTAAACGGATGTTCAGGGTTAGCCGTAACTTTATGAACCTGATAAAGACGACGGAGTTCATCATTTTGCTTTAAACGGAATTCAGACTCAATTGACTGAATTTCTTTATCTATCCAGTTATCGGACAGTAACGGCTCTTTCAACATTGAGGCAAAAAACTCTAACGAACGTGATAAGGCGTTAGCATTGCAGTCAAAATGAAAGTTAGAAAACTCAGTACCTGTCCAGGCGTTGTGCTGCCCACCATGCAAGTTGAGAAAGTGGCCAAAAGCAGAGGGCTCAGGGAAGGCTCGGCTGCCTAAAAATAGCATGTGTTCCAGAAAGTGGGCTAACCCTTGAGTATGGTCTGGATCATCGAAGTGACCGGCGTTGACGGCGACAGAAGCCGCAGCTTTGGGGCTATCAGGACAATGAACCAACAACACCTTAAGTTGGTTGGACAGTGTCAGGTGTTGATAGTCTCGTTTGTCTCCAGAACTGCGGACAACACGGACGACCTCATCAGTGAGTGAAGAGTTCGCCATAATTCTCCCTGATATGAATTTTAAATCGAGTTATTGATCCAGTGGCTGCTCAAAGTTTTCTGGTTTATCAAAATCACCTTTAAAATCCTGCAGCTGCTTGTTGTTAAAGGTTAATACCAATTCTTTGCGGAAATCTTTGCCAGAATTTGGATCCATATTGTAGAGATATACCCAACGGTCAGAATCAAAACTGTTCTCAGCAACCGGGTTTCCTAATACGAAAATAACTTGTTCTTCGGTCATTCCTACGCGTAATTTATCGACATCTTCTTGCTCCAGATAATTTCCCTGAGGAATATCAATACGATAAACCACTTTATCGAGCAATGAACAGCCACTTAAGCCAATAATGGCAACCAGCAAAACTCCAAATCTTGACATGAAATACCTATTAAAATTAATCATAATTGATTGTATTGGCGTTGATGATAAACAATGACTTCATCGAACGCCAGCATAGAACGTATTTAACTGGCGAGTAACTCTTTAGCATTCGCTTTTGCCATGTCAGTCACTTTGTCGCCACCGAGTAGCCGTGCCAATTCAATAACTCGCTGCTCATTTGATAATGCTGTAACCGCCGTCTCTGTCTCCGCACCATCTGTTGTCTTACTCACCTGTAGCTGGTGGTGAGCTTTTGCAGCAACCTGAGGTAAATGAGTGACACAAATAACTTGTGACGTTTTCCCCAGCTTTTGAAGCATAGAGCCGACGATAGCTGCTGTAGGCCCGCTGACACCAACATCAACTTCATCAAACATCATGGTGGGTACCGTTTTCTGAGTCGCCGTCATGACCTGTATGGCAAGGCTTATTCTTGAAAGTTCACCGCCAGAGGCGACTTTATTCAACGACTGTATTGGTTGCCCGGGGTTCGTTGTTACGAGAAAGTCGACCTGATCTGTACCTAAGCGAGTCGCCCGTGCGCTGGCATCATGCTCTACCTGAATGACGAAACGCCCGTGCGGCATATTAAGTTCATGCATAGACTGGCTGATTTTCTGGCTCAATTCTTTTGCCGCCTGTTCGCGACTATTGGACAGCTTCTGCGCGCTATCCCGATAGGTTTTACGGGCTTGTTGTCTTTCCTCATCAAGTTGCTCTGCGTGCTCGCCGGCTTGCTCCAGACTATTTAATTCAGAGATAAGCTTTTTGTGCTGCTGACTTAACTCTGCACCAGGTATTTGATGTTTTTTAGCAAGGTTAATAGCGGTACTTAAACGTTCTTCAACTATTTGGAGTTCGCCGGGGTCTAGCTCCAGGTCATCCTGATATTGCCTTAATTCCAGAGCCGCTTCTTCAATATGTACTTTGGCTTGTTGCAGTAACTGATTAATGGGGGTGAGTGCAGTGTCCATTTCTGCAGCTTCTTCAAGCCTTTGGCTTGCTGACTGAACCAAGCCGGCTGCATTATTATGTTCGCCTTCATAAAGTGCGTTTAAAGCAAATACACCAGCCTCAAGCAAAACCTTACTGTTGCTCAAACGCTTGTGTTTTTGATCCAGTTCCTCAAACTCACCATCAGTCAGGGCAAACTCATTTAATTCATTGACTTGATACTCAAGAAGCTGACGCTGAGCCTCCAGTTCTTCTTTTTGTTGTTGATAATGTTGATACTGTTTTTCGACAGAAGCCCAATTTCGATAATCTTCCTGGACTTTATCCAGCAAATGCTGATGACGAGCATAACTGTCCAACAGACTTAACTGGTGATCTTCTTTTAGTAACAGCTGGTGTTCGTGCTGCCCGTGTATGTTAACCAACAAGGGAGCCAGAGATTTTTGCTGACTTAAAGGAACTGGGGTTCCGTTTATCCAGGCCTTAGAGCGGCCATCGCGCTGAATAACCCGGCGTAATACGCAGTCTTCATCGGTATCAAATTCGTTGCTTATTAACCATTGGTATGCGGGACTGTCGGCTGCAAGTGTAAAAACGGCAGAGATTTCCGCTTTCTCTTGCCCCGGGCGGACCCAGTTTGCATCGGCTCTACTGCCCAGACATAGGCTTAGCGCATCTAAAGCTATTGATTTACCGGCACCCGTTTCGCCGGTGATGGCAGTCATGCCGTTATGAAATTCAATGTCTAAAGACTTAACGACGGCAAAGTTGCGAACAGTTAATTGCGATAACATAGCCTTCGCTCCAATACTGTTGATATGTACAGGTTATACAGTATTTATACAGTAGTCTTTGTAAAATGCAAGTTTGCGAATTAAAAAAGCCGGCTACCCCAGCCCAGTTTGTTACGCAATACGTGGTAATAATTGTGGTCTATCGGATGAATCATTCTTAATGTTTTAGCGTATTTCTTAATAATGACATCATCACCGGGATGCACCGTCATTCGGGCGTGACCATCGCAACTGATCTGAAGTAAGTCGTTATCATAAGCGGCTTTAAGACGGACTTCACTGTTGCCGTCAACAACGATAGGGCGACTGCTTAAGGTGTGCGGGAACATTGGTACCAGCGTCATGGCGTCAAGGCCGGGGTGTAAAATTGGGCCACCACCAGAGAGTGAATAAGCGGTGGAGCCTGTTGGTGTTGCGCAGATTAATCCATCTGAGCGTTGGCTGAAGACAAAGTGATCATCGACATAAAGTTCGAACTCAATCATGTGAGCGACTTTGTCTGAGTGCAGGACTATTTCATTAATTGCACGGCCGGTGCCTGATGATTCTCCGTTACTAATGACTTCCGCTGAGAGCAGAAAGCGTTCTTCAACGTGGTAGTCCCCGTTTAAAACGGCAAGTAGGGGAGTCATAACTTCATCTGGATCCAGATCGGTTAGAAAACCTAAATTTCCCCGGTTAACACCGATGACACCAACGTTGTGTTCGCACAAGGCTCTGGCAGCCCCCAGCATATTGCCGTCACCGCCAACGACAATGGCAATTTCCGCCCATTCCCCTAAGTCCTGAAGACTGAGTGTTTCAACTTGCTCTGGTAAGGTCAGCTGCTCGGCTGTGCGGGTCTCCAGGCACAGACTGAATCCGCGATGGATCAAAGCGGTGGTAATTGTTTCTAAGGTTAACTGGGTACCACGATCATTGGCTTTTCCAAGCAGTCCAATTTTTTTAAAAGCACTCATTCATAGGATCCTTATGCGGTCGTGTGGTTACGCTACGATGAGCAAGAAAATTTATCAAGTGAGAGAAATCCCCTTGAAAGAAAAAAACTTGCCCCCATTAACTTGGCAACCTCAATTTAAAACTGGTTAAAGAGAGTCACTTATGACCGACAAAAACGATTCTAAACAAAAAGCTGAAGCGGCTAACGAACCGACAGTAGAGCAGCAGAAAGCTGAGCAGGAAGCCGCGCAAGCGGCGGAAGATGCGTTGCAGCAGGATGTAACTGCTGATGAGGCTGAAACAGCAGGTCAGTCGTCTGAGCAAACCGATCGCATTGCTGAGCTAGAGCTTGCGCTGAGTAAAGCTGAAGCAAAAGTGAATGATCAGCGTGACTCGGTGCTTCGCACACAGGCTGAAATGGAAAACGTTCGTCGCCGAGCTAGTCAGGATGTTGAAAAGGCACATAAGTTCGCGCTGGAAAAGTTCGCTAACGAGATACTGACTTCGGTAGATAACTTAGAGCGAGCTTTACAGCTGGCTGATAAAGAAGACGAAGCGAACAAAAATTTTGTGGAAGGTATAGAGCTGACCTACAAAAGCTTAACTTCAACGCTTGAAAAATTCGGCGTTAAAGCCATAGGCGAAGAAGGCGAAGCCTTTAATCCCGATCAGCATCAGGCTATGTCGATGCAGGAGTCGGACGACCACCCGAACAACACTATTATGGCAGTTATGCAAAAAGGCTACGAGCTGAATGGACGCTTGTTGCGCCCAGCGATGGTGATGGTTGCGCGTAACTCGAGCTCTGGTGTCGACACTAAAGCGTAACAAAATTGAAAATTATCCCCTTGTTGGGTATTGAAATTCAGACATGGGCACCCCAGATAAAGGGTATCGAAACAAATTACATGAATTAGAAGTTGGAGACGAATCATGGGTAAAACGATTGGTATTGATTTAGGTACAACAAACTCTTGTGTTGCTGTACTGGATGGTGGCAAAGCTCGCGTAATTGAAAACGGCGAAGGCGACCGTACAACCCCGTCAGTAGTTGCATTTACTGACGATGGCGAAATTTTGGTAGGTTCACCGGCGAAACGTCAGGCAGTAACCAACCCAAATAAAACCTTGTTTGCGATTAAGCGCTTAATAGGCCGTCGCTTTCAAGACGAAGAAGTACAACGCGACATCGGTATCATGCCTTACAAAATTGTTAAGGCAGACAATGGCGATGCATGGGTAGAAATTGATGGTGATAAGAAAGCACCACCACAGATTTCTGCTGAAGTTTTGAAGAAAATGAAGAAGACCGCCGAAGAGTTTTTGGGTGAGTCGGTAACTGATGCTGTTATTACCGTACCGGCATACTTTAACGATGCTCAGCGCCAGGCAACCAAAGACGCGGGTAAAATCGCAGGTCTTAACGTCAAACGTATTATTAACGAGCCAACAGCTGCTGCATTGGCGTACGGTATGGACAAGAAGTCCGGCGACAATGTGATTGCTGTGTATGACTTAGGTGGTGGTACGTTCGATATCTCAATCATCGAAATTGATGAAGTTGAAGGCGAGCACACTTTTGAAGTACTGGCGACCAACGGTGATACGCACTTAGGTGGTGAGGACTTCGATAACCGTTTGATTAACTACTTAGTTGAGCAGTTCGAAAAAGACCAGGGCATTGACCTGCGTAAAGATCCGCTGGCTATGCAGCGCTTAAAAGAAGCGGCAGAGAAAGCGAAGATTGAACTGTCATCTGCGCAGCAGACTGAAGTTAACCTGCCTTACATCACGGCAGACAACACCGGTCCTAAGCACATGGCTATTAAAGTGACTCGTGCGAAACTGGAATCACTGGTTGAAGACTTAATTAAGAAGTCGCTTGAGCCACTGAAACAAGCATTAGCTGATGCTGACCTGTCTGTCAGCGATATCCAGGACATCATCATGGTCGGTGGTCAGACTCGTATGCCGAAAGTACAGGCTGCAGTAACGGACTTCTTTGGTAAAGAGCCACGCCGCGACGTGAACCCTGATGAAGCGGTTGCCGTTGGTGCTGCG
>NZ_DFTS01000078.1:13302-13424 GCF_002383015.1 Idiomarina sp. UBA4206 | reverse complement strand
GCCGCAACGATGATGGTGTGACCCAGTGCATCGTGTTCTTCCAGTTTACGAACCACGTTCGCAATAGAAGACGCTTTTTGACCAATCGCTACATAGATACATTTAACGCCTGTACCTTTCTG
>NZ_DFTS01000078.1:0-13112 GCF_002383015.1 Idiomarina sp. UBA4206 | reverse complement strand
CGGTCACCGATAATCAACTCACGTTGACCACGACCGACTGGGATCATCGCATCGATGGATTTCAAACCGGTTTGTAATGGCTGGTCAACTGACTTACGAGCAATAACGCCTGGCGCTACTTTCTCAATTGGAGAAGAACCGCTGGCTTGAATATCGCCTTTACCGTCAATTGGTTTACCCAGTGAGTCAACAACACGACCTAACAGGCCTTCACCTACTGGAACTTCCAGAATACGACCAGTACATTTGACTTTGTCGCCTTCAGAAATATGTTGGTAAGCGCCCAGAATAACGGCACCGACTGAGTCACGCTCTAGGTTAAGAGCCATACCGAAAGTGTTGCCTGGAAACTCAAGCATTTCCCCGGACATGACATCGGCAAGACCATGAATACGCACAATACCATCGGTTACACCGACTACGGTGCCTTCTGTTCGTGCTTCAGTAGCCCCGTCAAAACTTTCAATTCGCTTTTTAATCAGGTCACTGATTTCTGCTGAATTCAGTTGCATCTCTGTTTCCTCTTTACGGGCCGCTTAGCTTATCGCGCTGGCCAGTCTGTTCAATTTACCTACGGCAGATCCATCAATTACCAGATCACCTGCCCGAATGATTGCGCCACCCAGCAGACTCTCGTCTACACTTTCGCTGAGCGTAATTTCTTTGCCCAGGCGTTTTTTCAGTGCGGCTGCAATCTTGCTTTTTTGTTCATCTGTCAACGGCCGCGCAGTTATTACATCGGCTGTCAGCATTTGTTCCGCATCGGCGCGTAACTCTTCATATAGCTCTGCGATTTCCGGTAACAATAGCAGTCGATTGTTTTCTGCCAGAAGCAGCAGAAAACTACGAGCATCTGTACTAAGTTCACCAGTAATGTCACCAAGCAGATTGACTGCCTGTTCATCACTGACCGCAGGACTCACCAAAATGGATTCGACCTCGGGAGTAGCAGCGCATTGCGCCAGTACTGTGAGCAGTTCAGACCATGCCTGCATGTCGCCTTTTTCTTGTGCAATCGCAAATACGGCTGATGCGTAGGGGCGAGCGATGGTTATTGATTCTGCCATCCTATGATTCCTCTAGATTTGGCTGACCAACTCATCGAGCAGGTCGGTGTGGGCTTTGTCATCAATCTCACGACTAAGGATTTTGCCAGCACCTGCCAGTGCAACTGATGCAACTTGTGCTCTCAGTTCATCACGGGCGCGGTTTGCTTCCTGCTCAATTTCTGCACGGGCAGAAGTGAGAATACGCTCACCTTCAGTACGCGCAGTGCCTTTGGCTTCGTCGACAATTTCGTTTCCACGGCGTTGAGCCTGAGAAACAATTTCGCTTGCCTGATCTTTTGCTTCATGAATTACCTGTTGGGCACGTTTTTCTGCCAACTCTTGTTCATGACGACCACGTTCTGCCGCAGCCAGACCATCAGCGATTTTCTTTTTGCGTTCTTCCAACGCCTGCATGATAGGCGGCCAGACGTACTTCATGCAGAATGCGACGAAAATCGCAAAGGCAATTAGCTGGCCTATCAAGGTTGCATTGATATTCATGCCTGTACCTCTTGTTTATCGCTATTGGGAGTTGAGTTAATGATCTTAACCAGCTACCGCGAACAGTACATACATTGCCAAACCAACAGCGATCATTGGTACCGCGTCAACCAGACCCGCGACCAGGAAGAACTGTGTACGCAACATTGGTACTAATTCAGGTTGGCGAGCTGCAGCTTCCAGGAAGCGACCACCCAACAGACCTACACCAATCGCGGCACCCAGAGCACCCAAACCAATCATCAGTGCACCAGCAATATAAACTAAACCCATATCCATTTTTCTCTCCTACAAACGTCTAAAGACTAAAAAAATAAAGTTACAACTCAATCAAACTCAATGATGTTCCTGATGCGCCATATCCATATATACCGTGGTCAGCACCATAAAG
Organism: Idiomarina sp. UBA4206; assembly: GCF_002383015.1. Classification (NCBI taxonomy): domain Bacteria; kingdom Pseudomonadati; phylum Pseudomonadota; class Gammaproteobacteria; order Alteromonadales; family Idiomarinaceae; genus Idiomarina; species Idiomarina sp. UBA4206. The sequence continues at coordinate 11,171 of NZ_DFTS01000078.1, read as the reverse complement.
ATAAATGCCTGCAAGGTAATAATAAGAATGTGGAAAATCGCCCAGCCAACCTGTAACAGGCCAGCAAAAGAACCTAGAACCAGACCGGCACCGTACATGGTGGCGATCAGAATGAACACCATCTCACCCGCATACATGTTGCCGAACAACCGTAATGCCAATGAAAATGGTTTTGCAATCAAAGTGACAGTTTCGAGCACAAAGTTGATAGGCAGCGCCCATTTACCAAACGGCTGCAAGGTCAACTCGCCAATGAAACCACCGACGCCTTTGACTTTGAAGCTGTAATACAGCATGAGTAAGAAAACAAACAATGCCATGCCGAGTGTGGCATTTGGATCGGTAGTTGGGACGATTTTGAAGAAGACATCGTGAGGATCAACACCGAAAATTGCTGATGCGCCGTGTGCTACAGCTAAAGGAATGAGATCGACTGGAATTAAGTCCATCAGGTTCATCAGGAATATCCAGACAAAGATGGTTAATGCCAGAGGCGCAATCAGTTTATCTTTACCGTGAAAGGACTCTTTGACGCTGTTGTCGACAAACTCGACAATCATTTCGACAAAGCATTGCCATTTACCAGGTACCCCAGCAGAGGATTTTTTGGCTACTCTGCGGAAACTCCACAGAAACAGCACACCCAGTAACACGGACCAGAAGATAGTATCGACGTTCACCGCCCAGAACCCTTCACCAACCGTCCAATTTTGGAGGTGATGCTGGATATACTGAGTCGGAGTTTGTTCTCCACTTACCATGTTGTTTCCCAGTTAGGTTGATTTTAAAAATAAAACCGGTGCTATCCACTGCATGGTGACGGCAATAACGAAGCCGATCAGCAACCACACAGGATATAAATTTGTTATCAGCAGTGCGAGCATGAGCAGCAATGCTGTTAGCAGAAGCTTAACGCCTTCGCCTAAAAAGAAGCTTTGTACAACTTTCTGATTAGCGCGTGCACCTGCATGTTTAAAAGCAATAAGTGCAAATAGTGCGTTGGGTATTACAGCGGTTAATCCGCCACAAAAAATACCTAAAGCCGACTGCGTATTCGAAACCAATATCGTGACAAGTGCAGCAACTAAGACCACAATAAATTGTGTGCCTACTATTCTTCCTGCCAGTTTTTTACCTACCGCATTGAGTGCCTGTGTCACGACCAAAACCTTTTAACTGGCGGCTATCTTTATGTGGCTTTCAATCAGCCACAATGAAACTCGCGCTAGTATAAAGATCTGCCATGTAATTGCAAACAAATTTGCCTGTAGGCAACGGTTTCTATGCCATTTAACAAAAGTTCTACAACAATCAATACATTGGAATAATTATTTGATGTGAGTCAGAATTCCATCCAGTTCGTCTAGGTTGGTATAACTGATAACCAGTTTTCCTTTTCCTTTACGACCGTGATTGATGGAAACTTTTGCACCCAGAGTCTCAGACAATTTCGTCTCTAAATGTTCAATGTTTGCGTCTGGTTCGGGCTTTTCAGTTTGTTTTGGTGGGTCGATAGTACGTCTAACCAGTTTTTCGGCGTCACGTACGGTCATATCTTTTGCAACAATTTGCTGTGCTACATTGGCTTGTTGTTCACCTTCTAATGCCAGCAACAACTTGGCGTGGCCCAGCTCAATGTCGCCACGTTCAAGCAATACTTTCACGCCGTCCTGTAAATTATTTAAACGCAGTAAATTCGTTACAGTAGTACGCGATTTACCCACAGCCTGAGCAACGTCCTGGTGGGTCATCTGAAACTCATCCAATAAGCGTTGCAACGCTGTCGCTTCTTCCATTGCATTGAGGTCTTCACGCTGGATGTTTTCAATTAACGCGATAGCAACGGCCGCTTCATCGGGCACGTCTTTAATTAGGCAGGGAACCAGCTCCAGTTTAGCAAGCTGAGCCGCGCGCCAACGACGCTCCCCGGCAATAATTTCGTATTCGTCTTTGCCAACAGGGCGAACCACAATAGGCTGAATAATACCCTGAGCTTTTACTGAAGCGGCTAAATCTTCCAAAGCTTCGGGTGACATGTCTTTACGAGGCTGATAACGACCGGGTTTTAACTGTTCAACCGGCAGTTTCTGTAATTCGCCTTTAACTTCTTCCGTCACTTGTTCAGATTGACGATCAGAGTTTTGCTGATTACTGGTCAGTAAGGCATCCAGACCACGACCTAAACCTCGTTTTTTTGCCGACATGATTCGCTAAATTCCCTTGTTATGATTCTTCTGCTACTTCGTTACGATTTTCAGAACGTCGGATAAGTTCACCCGCTAAGGACAAATAAGCCTTTGAACCCGTTGATGATTTATCGTAATACATAGCCGGTGCACCAAATGAAGGCGCTTCAGCTAAACGCACGTTACGCGGAATAACTGTTCGGTAGACTTTGTCACCAAAGTGGTTTTTTAGTTGTTCTGAAACATCGTTAGCCAAACGGTTACGCGGATCGTACATAGTCCGCAAAATGCCTTCTATCTCTAGCCCGGGGTTAACCACGTCGGCCAGCTGACGAATGGTTTCCATTAACGCTGTCAAACCTTCCAGCGCATAATACTCACACTGCATTGGCACCAGAATAGAATCAGCGGCGGCCATACCATTAACCGTCAGCATGTTCAGCGACGGTGGGCAATCAATAAAAATGTAATCGTAGGTGTCCTGGACAGCTTTTAGCGCGTTACGCAAGCGTAATTCCCGCGCAAAAACTTCCATTAATTTAATTTCAGCGGCAGTTGCATCAGCATTTGCCGCAATTAAATGATACTTACCATTAGTATCTGTTACCGCAACGTCTTTAACCGGCTTTTCTTCAATCAATAATTCATAAATGCTGTTTTCAACGTCGTACTTATCAACGCCGCTACCCATGGTTGCATTACCTTGAGGATCTAAATCGATCAACAATACTTTGCGACGGGTAGCAGCCATCGAAGCAGCCAGGTTAACTGCTGTGGTTGTTTTTCCAACTCCGCCTTTTTGATTTGCAATAGCAATGGTTGTAGCCACGGGTTTTATAACCTCTTGTTGTTGTCGGATAATCGACTGTCGGTTGTTTTATGACCGTTTGCTTATAATGACGATATGTCGGCTCGCGTCAATGCCGGGAACGTTAATTTGCTCAATACTTTCAGTTTTATAGTTTGCTGACAGTTCGTCCAGTTCTTCTTGTGGGTATAAACCTTTAAGAGCGTAAAACCGTCCTTTATCTGAAGGTAAATGCTCACACCAGGAAAGCATATCATTAAGCGAGGCAAAGGCTCTACTGATTACACCATCAAACTTTTTTTCGTCCTGATAATCTTCAACCCGGGCCTGTACCGGCGTCACATTGGTTAATTTTAACTCGTGACAAACCTGACGAATAAAACGAATACGCTTACCTAAACTATCGAGCAAAACAAATTCTTTATCAGGTTCAGCTATGGCCAAAGGTAACCCAGGTAAACCCGGGCCTGTTCCAACGTCAATAAAACGTTGTCCCTGTAAATACTGACGAACCGCCAGACTGTCCATAATATGTCTTGTGAGCATATCCTTTGGATTTCTTACGCTGGTCAGATTATAGGCTTTGTTCCACTTGTCCAATAAACCCACTAACGCCAGTTGCTGCTCAATTTGTGACTCTGACAAGGTTAGTTGCGCTTGCTTCAATAATTCCTTTAACTGCTCTTTCACATATATTCCTTAAGCACTTTTACGCAATAAACCCTGTTTTTTCAGGTGCACCAGAAGCATAGAAATGGCCGCAGGTGTTATACCAGAAATACGGGCCGCTTTGCCTACTGTTTCTGGCTGGTGGTCATTTAGCTTAGCAATAACCTCATTCGATAAGCCTTTAATCTTAGCGTAATCGAAAGGTGAAGGAAGCAAAGTATTTTCATGACGCTGCTGTTTCGCAATTTCATCGTGCTGACGCGAAATATAACCTGCATATTTAATCTGAATTTCAACTTGTTCAGCGGCTAATGGATCTTCTAATCCCGGCGCAAAAAAATCCGTCTTGGCAAGATCCTGATAATGGATCTCCGGGCGTCTCAATAACTCTTCGCCACTGACTTCTTTGGTTACAGGGCTTTTTACCAAGGCATTAATTTGCTCTACAGAGGCGTGGTCTTTATGCACCCAGGTGGTTTTTAACCGTTGTTTTTCCTGCTCAACAGCTTCCATTTTCTTATTAAATGCAGCCCAACGTTCATCATCGACTAAACCAAGGTTACGACCAATTTCGGTTAAGCGAATATCGGCGTTATCTTCACGCAGAAGCAAACGATACTCCGCACGCGAAGTGAACATACGGTACGGTTCCTGAGTACCCAAGGTTGACAGATCATCGATCAACACGCCCATGTAGGCTTGATCACGTCGTGGTGACCAGGAATCTTTATCCTGTGCCTGCAATGCGGCATTTAAGCCAGCAACAAGGCCTTGTGCTCCGGCTTCTTCATAGCCGGTTGTGCCGTTAATTTGGCCGGCAAAGAACAAGCCGTTAATGACTTTGGTTTCCAGCGATTGTTTAAGATCTCTGGGATCAAAATAATCGTACTCTATGGCGTAGCCCGGACGCGTAATATGAGCGTTCTCGAAGCCTTTAATTGACTGAACCAAACGTTGCTGAACATCAAACGGCAGACTGGTTGAAATACCATTAGGGTAAACTTCAAAGGTATCTAAACCTTCAGGTTCTACGAATATTTGATGTGAACCTTTTTCAGCAAAACGAACAATTTTATCTTCGATAGAAGGGCAATAACGTGGCCCGACACCCTCTATCACACCTGAATACATGGGCGAACGATCAAGCCCTGAACGAATAATTTCGTGAGTGTTTTCATTGGTGTGCGTAATGTAACAGGGGATTTGCTGTGGATGATCAGCACGCGAACCCATATAGGAAAATACCGGAGTTGGGTTATCACCTGGTTGTTCCTGCATGACTGAAAAATCGACGCTTTGGCTGGCAATACGCGGTGGCGTGCCGGTTTTTAACCGCTCTACTCGTAACGGCAATGAACGTAAGCGCTTAGCTAAAGCATTTGCAGGAGGATCGCCTGCGCGTCCGCCTTGATAGTTATCCAGACCAATATGAATTTGTCCGCCAAGGAAGGTCCCTACCGTTAAAACAACGGTTTTAGCGGTAAATTTAAGACCCATTTGGGTAACAACGCCGGTAACGCGATCGTTTTCAACAATAAGATCATCACAACCTTGCTGGAATATCGACAAATTAGGCTGTGTTTCTAATGCGTAGCGGATCGCTTGTTTATACAGTTGGCGATCGGCCTGAGCTCTTGTCGCTCTTACCGCAGGACCTTTTGAAGAATTCAGTGTTCTGAACTGAATTCCGGCTTTATCTGCAGCTTTTGCCATGAAGCCACCAAGGGCATCAATTTCCTTAACTAAATGACCTTTTCCTATTCCACCAATGGCTGGGTTACAGGACATTTGCCCTAAAGTATCAATATTATGCGTAAGCAATAGGGTTTTAACACCTAAACGAGCGGCGGCTAAAGCTGCTTCTGTTCCGGCGTGTCCTCCACCGACAACAATAACATCAAAGTGTTGTTGGCTCTGTTCTGACATTCAATGTGACCTTTCGTTGAAGAATAGGAAAATAGCCGGTTATTTTAACGCGATTTTGTATAAATCTAAATGGTTAAATTTCGTTCAGTGTTATTAAAGATCTTAAAGAAGATCAGTAAAGGATCTTATTTAGATCTTTTATTGTTATTACTACTAGTCAGCGGTTTTCTGTGAATAGATCGCTACAGCCCTTTTTTTATATAGCTCATATTAAGATCACTCTCTGTAGATAACCGGGGTTGAACTGGGATCATAGATCGTGGATAAGTGGGGTAGTTATACACAGATCAGTTTATCCCCAGTGTTATACCCACTCCATTGACAGTGCTTAAGTGATCTTATGCCAGCTTTAATCACAGGCTAAAATAGCTGTGTATAAGCATGTGGGTATGATCACAGAGCCTTTACAGAATCAGTGATCGCGGGCAACCAGGTTAATGTTTTTTCTTCCGGATCGTCTTCCAGCATGTCTATTTCTAAACGATCAGCCAGTTTAATGGCACCGAGTTCCTGCAAACGGCTATCGCAATGACGACCCGCCTCGCAGAAGGTGTCGTAGCAGGACTCACCAATAGCGACAACTGCGTAGTTTAGTCCTGTTAAATCAGGGCTTTGGGGATCATTTATTTCATCATAAAAATCGAGCATAGAGTCGGCATAGTCGCCGGCGCCGTGACTGGCTAGAAAAACTAACCAGGGTTGATCGGTCGGGAGTTTTTCAAATTCTGGCTCGTAGTGAAGCTCGGTTTCGATACCTTGTTCGTTGAGTTTTTCGCTGACAGTATCGGCTAAAAACTCGGTATTACCGGAGGTTGTACCCACTAAAAGATGTAAAACGGTCATAAACTTTTTTGCTCATTTGCTACTATTTGAAAAACACGAATCATACAGGAGAACCCAAATGGTAAAAGGTCTTATAAAGGTATTAGTGGCTTTAAGTGCCGTAATAGTTTCATTCAATGTTTCAGCTGGTATAGAGTCGCCTAAACAAGTGTCTGAAAAGCTTTGGGTTATGGGCACACCTTCAGATGAACAGTTAGCGGAATTTGCGGATAACGGCGGTGATGTTGTTATTAATTTGCTTTCGCAAAAAGAAATGACTGAAAGCGAGGAAGCTGCTGTTGTGACCCGTAATGGTATGGCTTATTACCATGTACCGGTTAATGGCGCAGACGGTGTTACCTTTGAGAACGCACGTATGGTTGATCGTATTCTATTAGAAAATAGCGATAAAACCGTTCTGGTGCATTGCGCTTCGAGTAACCGCGTAGGTGCACTGATGGCTTTACGCGCGGGCTGGTTAGACGGAATGCCGGTGGAAAAAGCGTTAGAAGTTGGTCGTGAACATGGCATGACGTCGCTGGAAGATAAAGTGAAGACGATGCTTTCTGAGTGACGAGTCAAAAAAGGCCAGCTCTTATGAACTGGCCTTTTCCTTTATTTTAAATGCTCTTTTAAGAGCCCTGGCTGACGTTCTGGTGTAAATATCTCAATCCAATAGCCGTCCGGGTCTTTAATAAAGGCAATGCCTTTCATTTTTCCATCGTTAGGGCGTTTTTGAAATTCCACGCCCATTTTTTCGAAACGCTCACAGGCAGCATCGATATCGGGCACCGCGAATCCAATGTGACCGAAGCCTTTCGGCTCTTCATTGCCACTGTGGTAAGACACTGAATCGTCGTTTTCATCGCCCCAGTTGTGTGTCAGTTCCAACATAGCCGGACGACCAAAGGTTTGTTCAATACGTTTATCGTGGTCGGTTGACCAGTCTTTACGTTGCTCCGGTGAAATAGCAGCCATGAAATAAAGCGTGAATTCCATTTCGGGAAAGTCCAGGCGTTTTACCAGAGTCATTCCCAACACCTCACTGTAGAACTTTAAGGTGCGTTCCGGATCTTTTATGCGGAACATGGTCTGGTTAAAAACAAAGTTGTGTGTTGCCGGGTCATGTTGTTCCGATAACCCCTTGGCTTCATCAAAATGTCTGCTCATAATGGCTTCCTTAGTCGGTTCAGTAATTAACTGCTGTTACACTGTTTATTGGGTTTATTACGAGAGAGTTCAAGCGTGGCCTGGTCGGTTTATTTAGTGAAGTGTGCTGATAATACGTTTTATACCGGTGTGACAACTGACGTTGAGCGCCGCGTTAATGAGCACAATGTGGATGATAAAAAAGGGGCTAAATACACACGCGCGCGTCGTCCGGTTGAGCTTGTCTGGAGTGAGGTACACCCTAACAGATCAAAAGCGTGCCAACGGGAATATGAAATAAAACGTTGGTCTCGCAATAGAAAAGCTGAACTAACCGGTTGAGTTGAGTCTTTTTTGTCCGGTTAAAAGGTGTTCAATTATGGAGTCCTTTTCTTTTAAGCCGAGCTTATCACTAATTTGGGTTAGCTTTATGACTCGATGGTAAAAGCGTGCTTTGCGCCTTTTGTATTGGCTTTCGGTGAGTTTCTCGGTGTCCAGCTGGTCAATTTCTTCTGTCAGTGTTTGCAATAAAGTTTGGTAACGAGCCTTTAAGCTTGTCGGATAAATTAGGCGATAAGCAACTAAAGCAAGCAATGGTGCGGCGACCACGGCCAAAGCAATGGTAATAGAGTGACCAAGATGGAACGAATAAGCTACTGAAGGCTGCATTAATAGTAAGAAGACCAGATTAAAATCCATACTGCCATTGGCGGTCTTCTGGTGTGACATTGGGAACCCAGCCAGCAAAATAACGGGCATTAACGCCACTAACATCCAAAAAATGGCATCCTGATATTGCCAGACAGCCGCCTGTATTAGTATGGCAGTTAAAGCTCCTGCACACTGCCCAAAAAACACATACTTCATCGTCAGAGCAGGATTATCAGCGGTTGAAAATAAAGTCAGCATAACCGAGGCGCCTAACATTAAATAAGCCAACTGAAACCATTCGGTATACCACCAGGCTGCGCCAATTAGACTCATTATAACCAAGGTTCTTATAGCTGCCTGACGAGCGCCTCTCCAGTCGCGGTGTAAAATAGTTTTGGTCAGCAGGGTTGAGCTGGCCGTTTTGCCTGAATCGCGAAAAGATAAACGGTCGTTGGTGGCTTCAACAAATTCACTGAACCGTCTTTTTAACGCATCGTTTTTAATCAGTTTCAGGGCTTTTCTGAGAGGTTCAATAATTTCGGAGCGTTTGGCGGAAGCATTTAGTTTGTTGGAAGATTCAAGTAAGTGACCACTTACTTCTTTGTTATTCTCTGGTTCCTGAATGTTGAGTTCGGTGAAAAAGCCAAGCTGACTGTTAATGACTAAACGTAAGGTTTTGGCTGACTCATGAGCGCTGACAGAACCGGTACCATGATCGAGTAATTGAGCTTCTATGGCCGCTAACTGCGACAGCTTTTCAGACAGGTTAAGTGAAACCTTATCCGGTTCAGCAAAATAATGACTGGTATCCTGTAAATTAGCGGCTGTAAGTCGGCGAAGTTGGTTAATTAAAGTTTGTTCCGCGCGTTTATAAGTAAAAGCCCAACCAATAACTAACGAGGTCATAATACCGACAAATACTGTAAGCAAACGGTAATTACCCAGTGGCATCAAAGCATCTGGGCTTTGTGTCAGAAGAACGACCATTGAGGCAGAGTACCCGGCCAAAATTGTGCCGTAGGAAATAAGACCGTGCAGTAAATTGCCGGTGTAAACACAGAGGGTTACCCAGAGTGATAAACCGACTACCAGCCAGATGATCTCGCCGCCGGCAGAAACAACCAGTATCATTCCAAACATGGTGCCCAGCAAAGTGCCTAAAGCACGATAGGCGGCTTTTTCTACGAGAAGACCACGGGTTGGTTGCGAAACGGCCCAGACGGTCATAGCAGCCCATTGAGGGTGTTCTAATCCGAGCGCCCAGGCAATAACAAGTGACAAGCAGGCAGCAATGCCGGTTCTGAACCCAAACCGGAGCCGGACGTAGTCAAACCCCCATTGCGCTAACTTGTCTTTCACTGTTGCTCCTTAGCTTTTGGTGACTAAGAAATCGCGTTATTTGCCGATACAGAACGAACCGAAAATCTGGCCGAGAAGATCGTCAGAAGTGAACTCACCAGTAATTTCATTGAGGTGCTGTTGGGTCAGACGTAGCTCTTCAGCTAGTATTTCGCCGGCCATGTTGGCTTCGAGTTGCTCCTGACCCTGCAGTAAATGGGTTTTTGCTTTAGCCAGAGCCTCTAAGTGCCTGCGTCTGGCCATAAAGCTTCCTTCTGCAGTTGTGTTGTACCCAACACAATGCTTTAAGTGCTCGCGCAGTAATTCAATGCCGTGGCCAGTTTTGGCGGATAAATGAATAACCGGAATGCCGTTGTGTTCATCAATGCCGGTAGGCTCTTCCGATAAGTCGACTTTATTGCGGATAACGGTGTAGGGCATGTCTTCAGGTAACTGAGCGAAAAATTCCGGCCATATGTCATCAGGATGAATGGCAGAAGTCTCCTGACTGTCGACCATAAATAAAACGCGATCTGCCTGACGAATTTCATCCCAGGCGCGTTCAATACCTATTTTCTCAACGTGGTCCGGGCTTTCGCGTAAACCGGCGGTATCAATAATATGCAGCGGCATGCCGTCTATTTGAATGTGTTCTCGCAGAACATCACGGGTGGTTCCGGCTATTTCGGTAACAATGGCGGACTCGCGACCTGCCAGAGCATTAAGCAAGCTGGACTTACCCGCATTAGGACGTCCGGCAATTACAATGCGCATACCTTCACGCATAAGCGTTCCTTGCCGGGCCTCCTGTTCTATATGGAACAGGTGGTCAATAATTTCAGCTAAATCGCCGGAGACTTTACCGTCGGAAAGAAAGTCGATTTCTTCATCCGGAAAGTCGATGGCTGCCTCAACGTACATGCGTAGATGAATAACGGCATCCACCAACTGGTCAATTTTATGAGAGAACTCACCTTTTAAGCTTTGTAATGCGGCTTTAGCGGCTTGCTCCGAATTGGTATCAATTAAGTCGGCAATAGCTTCTGCCTGGGTGAGGTCAAGCTTGTCGTTCAAAAACGCTCGTTCACTAAATTCACCAGGTCGTGCAGGACGAATACCGGGAATTTCCAGAATGGCCTTAATGATCATGTCGATAAGAACGGGTCCGCCGTGACCTTGCAGTTCTAAGACATCTTCGCCGGTAAAGGAGTTAGGACCAGGGAAATAAAGCGCAATGCCTTCGTCCAGCAGTTGTTTTTGTAAATCGTAAAAAGGCAGGTATTCGGCTTTACGAGGTTTGGGGCAATGGCCTAACAGTTTTTCAGCAACATCTTTACAGGCTTTGCCACTAACGCGAACAATACCAACACCACCGCGTCCGGGTGGCGTGGCCTGAGCAACAATGGTGTCGTCAAAGTCTGTTTCAGTTGTCATTTTTCATTGCTCCCAAAAGGACTAAAGCCCGGCATAAGCCGGGCCTTAATGCTTGATTACTTCTTCTTGTTCCTAACGTCTATTCCTTTCTTCTCTAACCCACGGTAAATGATCAGCATTTGTGCAATGGTAATCAAGTTACTGACCAGCCAGTACAGTACCAGACCTGCCGGGAACCAGAGGAAGAA
>NZ_DFTS01000052.1:6571-15280 GCF_002383015.1 Idiomarina sp. UBA4206 | reverse complement strand
AGCATTTCCACATAGGCCAGGCACCAGTGCGCCAGCAAAACCGGTTGCGCCCGTTGCAGGTGTGTGTAACCGGGTATGACCGTGTCTTTTTCACGTTGCGCAAGGTCCAGTAATGCCTGCTGAGTCTGCTTTAACGACTGTTGCAGAACTCCGGCCTGCTCACGGCACCACAAGCGTAAATAGGTCGCTACCTGATCATTACGACTGCGCCCGGTATGCAGCTTTTTAGCTAAATCCCCCACCTTGGCTATCAATGCCGCCTCGACAAACGAATGAATATCCTCGTCGCCACCAACAGCAACTGCCGTCGGGTCTTCGCGCACTTCGCTGAGCAGTTCATTCAATGCCTGCTGTAACTGCTGACATTCATCACGGTTCAGTACGCTAACCTTGTGCAACGCATTCGCCCAGGCTTTAGAGCCGGTAATGTCCTGCTCAGCCAGCACATAGTCAAAAGGCAGCGAATCATTAAACTGCTGAAACGCGGCATCGGGTCCTGCCGCAAAACGTCCACCCCATAGCGCCATAATCTACCCCTTTTGCTGCTTCTGTAACGCCGCTATCCGGCTGGGAAGGGAGAACAGCCGAATAAAGCCTTCGGCGTGCGCCTGGTTATAGACTTCGTCGGCACCAAAGGTCGCAAAGTCTTCGCTGTATAAACTATTCGGAGAACGTTTCTGAACCGCAGTCACTGAGCCTTTATAGAGCTTCAGTACCACGTCGCCGCTGGCGGTCGAACATAGAGACCGCGCCGCAGCCATAACCGACTGCTGCAGTGGCGTAAACCAGCGTCCGTCGTACAACAACTGTGCGAACTGCTCGCTCAATTGAGCTTTCCAACTGCGGCTGGTTTTATCCAATACCAGCTCATCAATGGCCTGCAACGCCGCCATCATGGCGGTGCCGCCCGGTGTTTCGTAACAGCCCCGGCTTTTCATGCCCACCAGGCGGTTTTCAACAATATCCACCCGCCCGATGCCATGCTTAGCGCCAATGTCGTTCAACACTTCCAGGCATTCAAAAGGCGACATCGCTTTGTCATTCACCGCCGTAATTTCGCCATTTTCGACCTTAACAGAAACATATTCCGGCTTATCCGGCGCCTGCTCCGGCGATGCCGTCATGGTCCAGACTTTATCTGTGGGTTCACACCAAGGGTCTTCCAGCTCACCGCCTTCGTGCGAAATATGCCAGGCGTTAGCGTCCCGGCTGTAGATTTTGGTCGCCGACGCCGAGCACGGAATATTGCGCCCCGCCAAATAATCCAACAACGACTCCCGGCTGCTTAACTCCCACTCGCGCCAGGGTGCAATTACTTGTAAGTCAGGAGCTAAAGCTGCGTAGCAGGACTCAAAGCGGACCTGATCATTACCTTTACCGGTACAACCGTGCGCCAGCGCATCCGCACCCACTTTACGAGCCACTTCCACCTGCGCTTTGGCAATAATCGGACGCGCCATGGCCGTGCCCAGCAAATAGGTGCCCTCATAAATAGCACCGGTTTTGAGCGTTGGGTACACGTAACTCTTCACAAACTCGTCTTTTAAATCAACCACGTGGCATTCGGATGCACCGGACGCTTTGGCTTTTTCTTCCACGCCTTCCAGCTCTTCGGCGCCCTGCCCCACGTCAGCCACAAAAGCCACGACCTCACAGCCATAATTTTCTTTTAACCAGGGCACAATGGCCGAGGTGTCCAGACCGCCAGAATAGGCCAATACAACTTTCTTCACGTAACTCATGAGGCTTTCTCCATAGATTCTGGCAGTACTGCTGCCGTTGGGTTTAATAACAGGGTTAATAAAGCGTTTTGCGCGTAAAGCCGGTTCTCGGCCTGCTGGAAACAGCGCGATAGCGGGCCGTCCATAACATCGGAGGTAATTTCATAGCCGCGATGCGCCGGCTGACAGTGCAGCACCGAAGTGGCACCACTGTGCTCAACCAGCTGCGCGTTAATTTGATAGGGATGGAAAATCTCACGGACCGCATCCAGAGGTTGATCATCGCCCATAGACACCCAAGTGTCGGTGTAGAGCGCATCGGCATCTGCCACCGCAGCAATATCGTGCGTCACCACAATGTTAGCGCCGCTCTTCTTCGCCAAAGCCTTCGCTTTTTTCACAAGGTCCGCATTGGGTTCATAGCCTTTCGGGCAAATAATAGTGCAATCGGTGCCGACTGCGGCAGCGGTTAGCATCAGTGAATGCGACACGTTATTACCGTCGCCTAAGTACACCAGTTTTAGTCCCTGTACCTTGCCGTACTGCTCCTGCAGTGTTAAAAAGTCCGCCAGTGCCTGACAAGGATGAAAGCAGTCGCACAAGCTGTTCACCACAGGTACCGAGGCGTACTGCGCTAATTCTTCTAAGGTACTGTGCGATATCACCCGGGCGACAATAGCATCAGCCCAGCAGGATAGATTACGGGCGTAGTCGGCGATGCTTTCACGCACGCCCATGCCTTGCCCGTGCTCGTTCAGGTAAACCGCATGACCACCCAGCTTCTGCAAACCAATGTCAAAAGACAGCCGCGTGCGTAAACTTGGTTTTTCAAATAGGGTAACCACGCTTTTGCCGGCCAGCGTGTGTTGGTATTTTTCGGGGTAGGCTTTTTGCGCTTGCGCTAACGCCAATAACTGTAAAGTGTCAGCCGGAGAAAACTCCAGCCCGGATAAACAATGTTTCATCATACTTACTCACTAATCTGTGTGCCTGAAAATGGGTTATTCATTACATTCCAACTGCCAATTCGCACACATCGTCGTAAGCGTTTTGCGGCGCTTAGCGCCCCGCGAACTTTCACCTCCATACCGTCTTTAATAACACCCGCCCGGGTGAGTTCCTGAATAGACTCTGAATTGAGATGGCTTAAAGGGGTTCCACTGCCGTCCAGCACCGCTTCAACATCGGTTATCAACAACAAATCGGCATTGTAGGCGGCGGCGACGGCCACAGCAGCATCGTCGGCATTAACATTGAACCAGTCGCCGGAATCACTGAAGCCGATAGAGCTAATAATTGGCAGGTAACCCTGAGCCAGTAAATCAGAAATGAGACCTGACACTCCTTCTGAAGCCGGACAAACCCCAACCTGACCTAAACTTTCTGACTGTTTAACACAAAGAACGCCCGCTTCATAAAGCGTCAGACCAATAGGTTTTAAACCTGCGGCGATAGCCTGTTTCATTAAGGTTTTATTGGCCGCACCTGCCAGGCCGCCGACAATATAAGGCATGTGCGGCTCCGGGCTGACTCTTAAACCGTTCACCTTTTCGCTGTGCAAACCGGCAGTTGCCAGCCATTGTTGCACCAGGGCACCACCACCGTGTACGAGCACAATTTCATCGTTGCTTTGTTTCAGCGACTGAAACAGCGCACTTAAGGCTTCCGGTTGTTCTAACAGGCTGCCGCCGAGTTTTATGACTTTCATAGCAAGCCCTCTTCAACAGGCAACCCCAGTTGCAGGTTAATGCACTGAATAGCCTGACTCGCCGCACCTTTCAGTAAGTTATCAATAGCCGACAGCACAATCAGTTGGTTACCCTGCCGGTGCCAGCCAATATCCACAAACGGCTGCTGAACCACGTCCTTAATGGCCGGGCGAGCCAGTTTCTTAAAGCGCACTAAGGGTTGCTCCGCATAGCACTGGTACGCGCCGGTTAAGTCATCATCGCTGGTATCGTCATTAAGCTCGGCGTACAAAGTGGCCAAAATGCCACGAGGGAACTGTGCCAAATGGGGAGTAAACAACACCTCATGCTGTAACTGCTGTGCAATTTCCGGCGTGTGCCGATGCTCAAACAGGCCGTACGCCTGCAAAGACAGCTCCGCACCCTGAGTAGCAACAGACGCTTTACGTCCTGCTCCAGTCACTCCGGACACCGCATTAATAATAACTTTGCTGCTTTTAAGTAAACCGGCCTTTTTAAGCGGAAGTAATGCTATTAAGCTGGCTGTTGGGTAACAGCCAGGAACCGCAACTAACTGAGCTTCCGCTATCTCATGCGGATACCACTCAGCAAGACCATAAACAGCCTGGCGAAGCCAATGAGCCTGCTTATGTTCGAACCCATAAAACTGGGGATAGTCTTCAATTGCGTCTAAGCGAAAACCACCGGACAAGTCTATGACTTTTAAGCCCGCCTCAAGAAACTCAGGTGCCAGTGCAACACTGATACTATGCTCCGTGCATAAAAACACGGTGTCTGCCTGGTGCTTAATGCTGGACTTCTCGTTATCCGTCAGACCTTGCAAAGGGATTTTTAAACAATGTGCGTATTGTGGATACAAATCACTCAACAAGGTACCGGCATCGCTGCTATGCTCAGACACATAGCAACCGAAAAGGCTAAGCGCCGGGTGTTGCTGCACTAAACGGCTAAGCTCAGCGCCAACGTAACCGCTGGCTCCGATAATAGCCGCTGAATGTGACGACGCTGGTTGATACTGCATGCGAAAAACCTGTTGCTGTTCCTGAGTAAAAATGCAGAATAACTGAATATATATATTTATGCAATAATAGTGAATAATTATATTAAGGATAAACTATGATAGCCGCCCGTTCTTTGCCGTCTTTTGTCTCTATGTATCAGCAGCTCATTGCTCAGCCGTCCATCAGTGCGACCGACCCTAAGTGGGATCAGAGCAACCAGAAAGTCATTCATTTATTAGCTGAATGGCTCGAACTGCTTGGGTTTGACTGCGAAATAAACGAGCTGAATAGCCAACAAGGAAAGTACAATTTACTGGCCCGGCGGGGCACTGGAAGCGGCGGTTTACTGCTGTCCGGTCATACCGACACCGTTCCCTATGATGCCAGTCGCTGGAACTTCGATCCCTTTAAATTAACCGAACAGGATAACCGCTGGTACGGGCTCGGAAGCATTGATATGAAAGGCTTTTTTGCCTTTGTTATGCAAGCTTTGAGTGAACTGGATAGCAGCCAACAAAACAAACCTATTATGGTTCTGGCAACCGCCGACGAAGAAACCACCATGAACGGTGCCCGCGAAGTGAGCCGCTTTGCGAACCTCAAGCCCCACTACTGCGTTATAGGCGAACCCACCAATATGCGTCCGGTCTATGCCCATAAAGGCCATATGAGTGAGGTTATTCGCATTACCGGACGCTCTGGTCACAGCTCCGATCCAGCACTGGGAATTAATGCCATAGAACTGATGCACGAAGTCATTTCTGCACTGCTGAAATTAAAAGAAGAGTTTAAGCATAAATATTCAGATTCAAGCTTCACAGTGCCACAGCCAACCATGAACTTTGGTCACATTCACGGCGGTGACAACGCTAATCGCATTTGTGGTTGTTGCGAGCTGCACCTGGACATTAGGCCGCTGCCGGGTTTATCGGTCGACGAACTTTATGCCCACTTGCATAAAGCAACCGAGAGTGTTCAGGCACGTTACCCCGGTTGTGTTGAATTAATCTCACTGCACCACCCGGTACCGGCTTTCCGGCAAACAACCGACTCAGCTTTGGTGCAACTGGCCGAAAAAATATCACAAAGCAAAGCGCAGGCGGTAAACTACTGCACTGAGGCTCCTTTTCTGCAGGAGCTCGGCTGCGAAACGTTGGTCTTGGGCCCGGGCTCAATAAAACAGGCACACCAGCCGGATGAATATTTGTCGGTAGATTCTATAAAGCCCACTCAAGAAAAACTAAAAAGTTTATTAAAAGCGTTTTGTTTTTCGCAGTAGCTGCCGATAACAAAACTATGTCTTAGATTTGAGTCACATCAAATCTACCAGTAGTAGACCATGAGTTTTGGTACAACAAAGGATTATCACATGATACGACAGCTCTCCATAGGTGCCCGCGCAAGTGCGGCTTTCGGACTGATTGGAATACTGACGCTCATTTTGGGCATTTTCGCACTCAACCGAATGGGGGCGATTGAAACTCAGCTAAACATCATTAGTGACAAGCAGGTTCCTTCCGTTGATAACGTCAATGATTTAGACAGAGAGTTTCTGCGCGTACGTATTCACTCCGCTAACGTCGCAGCCTACATTAACGATCCTGCGCGTCTGGAAAGGTATCAAAAGAGTTTAAATGATTCGATCAGTGCTCTTAAGCGTAATCAAAATGAATATAAGAAAACGCTTGATGACCCTGAAGCCCAAAAGCTATTTGCAGAATACATGGCCCTTGATGACGAGTACTGGAAGCTAAATAACCAGTTCGAAAAACTGGTTAATGCCGGGCTTTCCGATGCCATAGACTCCATTCGGGAAAATAGTATTCTACCGCTGACCAACAAAATTTCAGCGAAACTCGATGAGCTTTTAAACAGAGAGATGTCATTAATAGACGCAGCTTCCGACGAAGCCGATGCCGTGTCCAGTAACGCAAAAGTCATGATGATTATTGCTTTAGTGGTTGTGGTCGCTTTACTCGCGTTATTTGCTGTAACGCTTACCAGAAGCATCGTTAAACCCATTGGGGATGCCGTAGATTTTGCCAAAATCATTGCCTCGCGTGATTTAAGTCAGACCATTGAAATTGAAGGCAAGGACGAGCCCGCACAATTGCTGCAGCAGTTAAAAACGATGCGCAACCAATTGCGTGAGTCCATGAGCACTATCTCGGAGTCCTCAGAGCAGCTGGCTTCCACATCTGAAGAATTAAGTTCGGTTACCGATGAGTCAACCCGCACCATTCAGCAGCAGTCGGAAGAGCTGGAGCAGGCAGCAACCGCAGTCACCGAATTGACCACCGCCGTTGAGACCGTTGCACAAGACGCTCAAAACGCATCCGAGGCTTCTGAGGAAGCAAACAGACAAGCGCAACACGGTGATGATCGTGTCCGTCAAACCGTTCGCGCTATAGAGGAGCTCTCTCAGGAAATTGGCGACTCTTCCGGTAGCGTAACTGAACTGGCCGACAAGGTGAAAAATATTACCAAGGTGCTTGAAGTTATTCGCGGTATTGCAGAGCAAACCAACTTACTGGCACTTAACGCCGCTATTGAGGCTGCCCGTGCCGGAGAATCTGGCCGTGGCTTCGCAGTGGTAGCCGATGAAGTTCGTTCATTGGCGCACAAAACTCAACAGTCTACCGTTGAAATTGAAGACATGGTCAAAGCCATTAACGAGTCCAGCGACCGTTCAGTAGCAACTATGGACAGAAGCCTGGAGCGCGCAACGAAAACTCTGGACGTAGCTCGCGAAGCCGGGGAAGCCTTACAGCTTATTGCAACCGCGGTCGATGAAATTAACAATCACAACACCTCGATAGCCAGTGCTTCAGAAGAGCAGGCCAATGTCTCCCGTGACGTTGATAAGAACCTAGTAAGTATTCGTGACTTATCCAACTCGACAGCATCAGGCGCTGAACAAACCAGCGCATCAAGCAAAGAGTTGTCACGACTTGCCGTTGACCTCAGTGAACTGGTTAGAGCTTTCAGACTGTAACCACATTTCACCATTAAAGATGAACGGGGCCGCAATGGCTCCGTTCGAATTTTAGCCACAGAACCTCTTCCAACTAAAATAACCCTCCTGAATACTGCTAATCAACCGCATAAATTAGACTAATGGTGCGACCAGCAACTAATCTAAATCCGTGTTAACAAACTAATAACAACGGATTCAAAAATGAATAATCTATTTAACTTCAGTCAACCGCTTGATAACGATGCAAAAGCATTATTCAACGACGAGAATCAGTCTTTTCTCGCTGAGTTAGTCGATACCTTTCAACCACAATTAGAGTCCCTGTTGAAGAAACGCCAGCAACGTCAGGCGCAATTTGACCAGGGTCAGTTACCCAATTTTGACCCTGCAACTCAGAACATCCGTGAAGGGAACTGGCGCATTGCCGAACTGCCGGCCGATTTAAAAAAACGCCGTCTGGAAATTACCGGGCCGGTGGATCGAAAAATGGTCATCAATGCCCTGAATGCCAATGTCGACTGTTACATGGCGGACTTTGAAGATTCCCAGTCACCTACCTGGGAGGGCATGGTAAACGGTCAAATTAACCTGCGCGATGCCAACATTGGCGGCATGACCTACACCGACCCGGACAGCGGCAAGCACTATGAAGTCGGGCCTGATCCCGCATTACTCATTGCCCGGGTTCGCGGTCTGCACTTACCGGAAAAACACGTACAGCGTAACGGCAAGCCAATTCCCGGTGCCTTAATGGACTTTGCTCTGTACTTTTTACTGAATTATCAGCAACGCCTGCAACAAGGCTCCGGGGTGTATTACTACCTGCCCAAGCTGGAGCACAGTGACGAAGCCAAATGGTGGGCTGACGTTTTTCATTTCACCGAGAAAAAGTTCAGCTTAAAAACCAGCACCATTCGCGCCACCATACTGATTGAAACCCTGCCGGCGGTTTTTCAAATGCACGAAATACTGCATGCCATGAAAGACCATATTGCTGCACTTAACTGTGGCCGCTGGGACTACATTTTCAGTTACATCAAAACCCTGAAAGAGCATCCGGAGCGGGTTCTTCCCGACCGCCAGGTAGTGAGCATGGACAAACCTTTCCTTAATGCTTACTCACGCTTGTTAGTGAAAACCTGTCACCAGCGCGGCGCCCTGGCTATGGGTGGCATGGCGGCCTTTATTCCCAGCAAAGATCCGGCTGAGAATGAGAAAATACTCGCTAAAGTTCACGCCGACAAAACCATGGAGCGCGACAATGGCCACGACGGCACCTGGATCGCTCACCCCGGGCTTGC